>JAYVVB010000150.1:0-6859 GCA_043787455.1 Rhizobacter sp. | reverse complement strand
TTCACGGCGCCGATGATCTCGGTGCAGCCCGGCGTGTCGGTCGGCGTCATCGTCGTCTCGTTCGCCGTCGTGATCATCGGCGGGCTCGGCAGCATCGAGGGCGCGGCCATCGGCGCGCTGATCGTCGGCCTGGCGCGCTCGCTCGCCGTCCACGTCGCGCCGGTGGCCGAGCTGTTCTCGATCTACATCGTCATGGCGGTGGTGCTGATGTTCCGCCCCGAAGGACTCTTCCAGCGCACGCAGGCGCGCAAGATCTGACGGCATGGGGGCCGTCGCGAGCGATCTGCCCACCAGCGACGTCGTGCCCCGGCGCGCGAGCCAGCTCGCGCTCGCGCTCGCGGCCTTCGCCGTGCTCGCCGCCGCCGGCTGGTTCTTTCCTCGCTGGCTCACCTTCCTGCTGACGCTCGCAGCCGGCAACGGCCTGGTCTCGCTGGGCATCGTCGCGCTCATGCGCGGCGGCGTCGTGCCCTTCGGCCAGGGCATGGTGTTCGCCGCCGGCGGCTACAGCGCGGCGCTCCTCTACAACAAGCTCGGCGTCACGGACGCGCTCGGCCTGGCGCTCGCCGGCGGCGTCGCCGCGGTGATCGTCGCCGCGCCGTTCGCGCCGCTGCTCTCGCGCTATCGCGGTATCTTCTTCGCGATGCTGACGCTCGCGCTCTCGATGGTCACCTACGGCCTGCTGATGAAGCTCGGCGCGCTCGGCGGCTCCGACGGCTTCAACGTCGGCCGGCCGACGCTCTTCGGCATGAAGCTCGCCGACAACCGAGTCGGCTACACGCTCTACGTTCTGACGATCGGCGTCGCCACGCTCGCCGCGCTGGCGATGCGGGTCGTCTTCTCGAGCACGCGCGGCCTGATGACGCTGGCGATCCGCGACAACGAGCTGCGCGTCGAATACCTCGGCGGCTCGGTGCGCCGGGCGATGGCGCTGAACTTCGTCGTCGCCGCGTTCTGCGCCGGCCTCGGCGGCGCGCTCGTCGTCATGTCGCTCGGCCACATCGAGCCCAACTTCAGCTTCTGGACAACGTCGGGCGAGTTCGTCTTCGTCGCCATCCTCGCCGGCTGGCAGAGCGTCGCCGCGGTGTTCGTCGCGAGCACGGTGCTCGAGGTCGTACGCTCGTTCTCGAGCGCCTACTTTCCCAACACCTGGCAGCTCGCGCTCGGTCTGTTCCTGCTGTTCGTGATCCGCTTCCTGCCGCGCGGCATCGGCTCGCTCTGGTCGAAGCGGGCCGACTCGTGAGCGCGACGCTGCTGCAGGCGACGGGTGTCTCCAAGACTTTCGGCGCGGTCGTCGCTGCGGCCGACATCACCATCGGCATTCACGCCGGCGAGCGCGTCAGCCTGATCGGCAGCAACGGCGCCGGCAAGACGAGCTTCGTCAACATGATCACCGGCTACCTCAAGCCCGACGCCGGCCGGATCGTGCTCGACGGCCGCGACATCACGGCGCTCGCGCCGCGTGCCATCACGCGCCTCGGCGTCGCGCGCTCGTTCCAGATCCCGCAGCTGTGCGGCGAGCTGACGGTGCTCGACAACCTCCTGGTCGCCGTCGCCTGCCATGAGCAGTCGATGAGCTTCTGGCAGCCGGCGCGCCGGCCCGAGACGATCGCCCGCGCCGATGCCGTGCTCGAACGCTTTGGCCTCGTCGAGCATCGCCGACGCCGCGTCGCGGAATTGCCCGGCGGCGTGCGAAAGCTCCTCGACATCGCGATGGCGCTCGCCGGCACGGCGCGCCTGCTCCTGCTCGACGAGCCGACGAGCGGCGTCGCCGCCGAGGAGAAGTTCGGCGTGATGGACACCGTCACGACGGCGCTCGGCCACGACGCGATGACGGTCCTCTTCGTCGAGCACGACATGGACATCGTCCAGCGCTACGCGAGCCGCGTCGTCGCGTTCTACGCCGGCCGGATCATCGCCGACGGCCGGCCCGAAGCCGTCCTCGTCGACCGCGACGTGCGCCGCTATATCACCGGCGAGCTCGTGGCCGAAGTGGAGTAGCGCGCCGTGCTCCAGGTCGAATCGCTCCACGTCGCCATCGACTCGGTTGTCGCCCTGCGCGGCCTGACGCTCACGGTCGGCAGCGGCCGCATGGTCGGCCTCGTCGGTCGCAACGGCGCCGGCAAGACGACGCTGATGCGCAGCCTCATGGGCCATCTCGCGCCGACCAGCGGCCGCATCGCCTTCGACGGTCGCGACCTGATCGCGCTGCCGCCGCACGCGCGCGCCGGCCTGGGCATCGGCTACATGCCCGAAGACCGCGGCCTCGTCCCCGAGCTCACGGTCGAGGAGAACATCCTCGTGCCGCTCTGGGTGAACCGCGCGCTCAACGTTGACGAGCGCCTCGCGCTCGTCTATCGCGTCCTCCCCGAGCTGGTCGAGATGCGCGGCCGGCGCGCCCTGCTGCTCTCGGGCGGACAGCAAAAACTCGTCGCGCTCGCTCGCGCGCTCGCCGTGGGCACGCGCCTCTTGCTCCTCGACGAGCCGTTCGAAGGCCTGGCGCCGGCACTTTCGAAGCGCCTGGCCGAAGTCATCGCGTCGCTCAAGGGCAGCGCGGTCTCGGTGCTGATCGCGCAGAGCGATCTCAATCACTCGCGCCGCCTCGTCGACAGCGAGTGCGTGATCGAGCGCGGTGCCAACGTCGAGGCCGAGGAGGCATGAATCCCTGGCGCGATCGTCCGGTGCCGGCGATGCGCAACGAGGCGCTGTACGGCGATCGCGTCGTGCGCTGCTTCGTCGAGCGGCCGCCGAGCCTGCTCGCGATGTTCGAGCAGGCGCGCGTCCGGCGCCCGACCGGCGACGCCGTCGTCTGCGACGGACGCCGCTGGAGCCACGCCCAAGCCGGCGCCGAGGCCGAGCGGCTCGCCCTCGGCCTCGCGGTGCGCGGCATCGCGGCAGGCGACCGCGTCCTGATGTTCCTCGGCAACCGCCCGGAATTCGTGTTCGTGCTGCTCGCATTGCAGCGCCTCGGCGCGATCGCGGTGCCGGTCGGCATCCGCGAGCAGCGACCGGGCCTGGCCTACATCGCCGGCCAGTGCGAAGCGACGGCGATCGTCTTCGACGACGAGCTGGCGGCACGCGTCCCGAGCGCAGCCGACGCGCCGTCGCTGGCGCTTCGCCTCGCCGTCGACTCGCTCTCGGCATGGCCCAATGCCGGTGGCGCGGCGCCCGCCGTCGCGGCGACGCACGAGTGCGACGTCGCGGTGATCCTCTACACCTCGGGCACCACCGGCCATCCCAAGGGCGCGATGCTCACGCATCTCAACATCGTCCACTCGGCGCTGCACCTCGAAGCCTGCATGGGCCTCGGTCGCGACGACCGCGCCGCGCTCGCCGTGCCGGCGAGCCACGTCACCGGCCTGGTCGCGATCGTCGCCGCGATGTGGCGCGTCGGCGGTGCGGTGATCGTCGTGCCCGAGTTCAAGGCCGCGGCCTTCGTCGCCCTGGTCGCGCGCGAGCGCGTCACCTACACGCTGATGGTGCCGGCGATGTACCGCCTGTGCCTGCTCAGCGAGGCCTTCGCGCGGACCGACCTGTCGGCCTGGCGCGTCGGCGGCTACGGCGGCGCGCCGATGCCGGTCGCGACCATCGACGAGCTCGGCGCGCGCCTGCCCGGACTCACGCTGCAGAACGCCTACGGCGCGACCGAGACGACGTCGCCCGCGACCATGATGCCGCGCGGCCTGACGCGCGACCACGCCGACTCGGTCGGCGTCGCCCTGCCTGCCGCCGCCATCCGGGTGATGGACGACGACGGCCGCGAGCTGCCTCCGGGCGAGACCGGCGAGCTCTGGGTCGGCGGCCCGATGGTCGTTCCCGGCTACTGGGCCGACGCGGCGGCCACAGCTCGCGAATTCACCGCCGGCTTCTGGCATTCCGGCGACCTCGGCTCGATCGACGCCGCGGGCTTCGTTCGCGTCGTCGATCGCAAGAAGGACATGCTCAATCGCGGCGGCTACAAGGTCTATTCCGCGAAGGTCGAGAACGTGCTGATGGCCTGGCCGGGGGTCGTCGAGGCGGCGGTGATCGGGTTTGCGTGTCCGGTGCTCGGGGAGCGGGTGCAGGCGGTCCTGTATGCGCCCGAAGGCGGCGCCGATGAAGCGGGGCTGCGCGCACACTGTGCGGCGCGGCTGGCCGACTACGAGGTGCCGGAGCGGTTCGTCTGGAGCGATGCGCCGTTGCCGCGCAACGCCAACGGCAAGGTGATGAAGCGGATGCTGCGGGAGGCGACCCTTTAGATACTCGACGAGCAGGACCTGCTCGACCTGTGACTCGCAGAAGCGCCCAGGGCGACGCGACGTCGCCCCCTACTGCGCCTCCACCCCCGCCTTCTTCACCAACTGCGCGTACTTCGCCAGCTCGCTACGGAAGAACGGCATCGCCTTGTCGGCCGGCCCGACCGAGATGACGTTGCCTTGCTTCGCCATGGCTTCCTTTACGTCGACGTCGCCGAACGCGGCCACCATGGCGGCGTGGGCACGCTGCACTTCCGCTGCCGGCAGACCCTTCGGCGCGATCACCGCGAACCAGGCCTCGACGACGTAGCCGGGCACGCCCTGCTCGACGAAGGTCGGGATCTCGGGCGCCGCCGCGGCGCGCTGCGCCGTCGCCATGCCGATGGCGCGCAGCGTGCCCGCCTTCAGGTGCGCCTGGACGCTCGGCAGCGCCGCGGTCGCGAAGTCGACCTGGCCGCCGAGCAGGTCGTTGATCATCGGGCCGACACCCTTGTACGGAATGTGGCGCGCGGTCGTCCTGGTCTCGTCGAGGAACATCGCGCTCGCCAGATGCAGGATCGTTCCGTTGCCGCCCGAGGCATAGGTCATCTCGCCGTTCCTGCTCTTCAGCAGGGCGATGAACTCCTTCGCGTTCGTCGCCGATACCTTGGCGTTGACGACGAGCACGACCGGCGTGTAGCCGACGACCGCGATCGGCGTGAAGTCGCCGGGCATGTCGAACGTCAGGCTCTTCATCACGCTCGGGAAGATGACGACGTTGTTGGAGACGATGCCGAAGGTCGATCCGTCGGGCGCCGATCGCGCGAGCGCCTGCAAGCCGACGATGCCGCCGGCGCCGGGCTGGTTGTCGATGATCACCGGCCGGCCGAGCGCCCTGGCGAGCGCACCCTGTGCCGAACGCGTGATCGTGTCGACGCCCGACCCCGTGGCGTTCGGCAGGATGAAGCGCACCGGCTTGTCGGATTGCGCCAAGGCCGGCAGGGCGAGGCCGGCGGCGACGCCGCCGAGGAGCGTGCGGCGCGTGAGCGATGGGCGGTGGTTCATGGTCTTGTCACTCCGATGTTCTTTTGGGCAGGAAAGGCGTCAGGCGACGATGGCCCTCTCGCGAAACGAATCGATCTCGTCGCCGCGGTAGCCGAGGCCGGAGAGCAGCTCTTCTGTGTGGGCGCCGAAGCGTGGCGGCTGCAGGCGCACGCCGAGCCGCTCGCCCTGCATCGTGATCGGAAAGAGCGTCGTCTTCACCGTGCGCCCGGCCTGGTCGCCGTCGGGCAGCTCGATGTCGGCGAGGCCGCCGGTGGCGAGCAGGTGCGGATCGTCGTAGAGGTCTTCCGGACGGCGGATCGGTGCATACGGCAGGCCCGAGCGCTCGAACAGGTCGGTGAGCTCGGCGGCGCTGCGATGGGCGAGGCGCTCACGCAGCGTCGCGAGCAGCTGCGGCCGCACGCGGACGCGGTCGTTGTTGGTCTTCAGCGTCGGGTCGGCCTTGAGGTCCGGCAGCGCGAGCACGTCGCAGAAGGTCTGCCATTGCGCGTCGCTCACGGCAGCGAGAAAGATCTGCTCGCCGTCCTTGACGGTGAAGACGTCGTAGACCGCCCACGGGTTATCGCGCGCCGGCATCGGCGCCGGATGGCGGCCGGTGACGGCGAACTGCAGCATGTGCTGGCCCATCAGGAAGACGTTGTTTTCGTAGAGCGCCGACTGCACCTCCATGCCCTTGCCGGTGATGCCGCGCTGGATCAACGCGCCGAGCGTGCCGATGGCGCCGAACATGCCGCCCATGATGTCGTTGACGCTCGTGCCCGCGCGCAACGGATCGCCCGGGCGGCCGGTCATGTAGGCGAGGCCGCCCATCATCTGCACGACCTCGTCGAGCGCGGGACGGTTCTCGTACGGGCCCGGCAGGAAACCCTTGTGGCTGACGTAGATGAGGCGTTCGTTGACAGCCGCGAGGCTGGCGTAGTCGAGGCCGTACTTCTTCAGCACGCCGAGCTTGAAGTTCTCGACGACGACGTCGGCCGACGCCGCCAGCCGGCGCGCGATCTCCGCGCCCTCGGCGCGCTTCAGGTCAACGCCGATGCTCTTCTTGTTGCGGTTGAACATCGGAAAGAAGCCCGCGCCCGCGCCGAGGAGCCGGCGCGTGCCTTCGCCGTCGATCGGCTCGACCTTGATCACCTCGGCGCCCATGTCGGCGAGCACCATCGCGCAGGTCGGGCCCATCACCATGTGCGTGAACTCGACGACGCGCAGGCCGCGCAGCGGCTGCGGCACGTCATGCACGGCAGCGGCCGGAGGCGGGGCGCTCACACGACCTCCCGCATCTTCTTCGGCAGGCCGGCGCGCCGGATCGTGCCGTGCAGCGGCTCGCCTTCGAGCCAGTGCGCCACGCGGGTGCGCAGCGCGAGCAGCGCGTCGACGTCGAGCCCGGTCGCGACGCCCATGCTGCGGAACAGATAGGCCACGTCCTCGGTCGCCGCGTAGACGTCGGCCAGGCCGAGGCCGCGTGTGTCGTGGAAGTGGCCGCAGGCGGGGCGGTCGCGTCGCGGAGCGACCGGATGCGGCCGATCTCCTCGACGAGCGCGGCCGTGTCGGCGAGCTGCCGCAGGAGGCGCCGGAACGAGCGAGCCGAC
>JAYVVB010000149.1:0-4829 GCA_043787455.1 Rhizobacter sp. | reverse complement strand
ACGCCGGCGAACCAGACCTGCGAGATCCTCGCCTGCTCGGGATCCTCGTCCGATTCGTCGAAAGGGATGGGATGAAAAGTCTGTCGTTGATCGTCAAGGGAAAGAGCGTGACAAGCCCGCTGCACGAGCGGTGAGAGCTTGTGGTCTGCTGACACCATCGGCCAGATCACGAGAGAGATACCCCACTTCAGCTCGTCGACCGGCATTTCGTAGGCAGCGACCGTGTCCCACAGACCCAGGAATCGAATGGGGACGTCGCGGCGCGCAGCCGCAAGCGCCTCGTTGGCTTGGCCCGTGAACGGCTTGAGCACGAGGTCTCGCAGCTTTCGCGCGGCGAGGACCACCGGGCTCCAGCTCGGAAACCTTTCCGAGCGGAAGCGTCGGTATGCCAGGACGGCGTTCGCGTGCAGCTCCTCTTCGGAGCGAAAGGCCGGGAGCCCCTGATTCGAGATCAGGCCGATCAGCATGCGGATGGTGAACGCACCGCGGCTGAATCCGAAGCCATAGATCTCGTCGCCGTCCTCGTGATTCCTGCAGATGAACTTGTAGAGATCGATGACGTTGCGCTTAAGACCGAATCCGAAAACTCCGCCCAGCGTAGCGAGGTACTTGTTCGACGACGTTCCGACGCCGTCGTCGTACTTGGCGAGCTGGTCAGGGAGGGATTGGTCGACGGCCTGGAAGAGTCGCCAAACGTTCGTCTTTTCGGCCTTGGCCGAGCTGTTCCCGGTCCCATCCGAGAAGACAAGAAGTCTTTTTTCCATGGGGTCCTCGGTTCAACGCCAACGTTCTTCTAGCGGCGCTTCTGGGGTAATCGTATCTTTCCAGCAAATTGAAAGGTTCTGTCGCAGTAGCACCGCCCTGATAGTCTGGCCTGAAGCTGGAGAGCGAAGCAAATGATGATCGGCGAGCTGCGCAAGGTCCTCAAGCGGCTGGACTGCCCGTTGGAAATGATGCTGGTTTGTGTGCGCTGGTACGCCGCATATCCGTCGAGCCTGCGCTACATCGAGGAGATGATGGCCGAGCGCGGAGTGTTCGTCGATCACGCCACGGTGCATCGCTGAGCGCTCAAGATCTTGCCCGTGCTGGCCTTGGTGTTTCGGCGGCGTAAACGCCCGGTTGGCGGGAGCTGGCGGATGGACGAGACCTACGTCAAGGTCTGCAGCCAATGGAAGTATTTATACCGCGCCGTCGATCGAGACGGCCGCACGGCGGACTTCCTGCTCAAGGCTCGTCGTGACGAGGCGGCAGCGCGCCGGTTCCTTGAACAGGCACGGCTACCATCGCGGGCGTTCAGGCCGACAGCGGCTTGACCCTCGAGCTGCGCCAGTCGAAGTACCTCAACAACCTCATCGAGCAGGACCACCGGGCCATCAAGCGCGTCGTGCGGCCGATGATGGGGTTCAAGTAGTTCGCTTGTGGTCGCATCCTGCTGGCAGGAATCGAGACGATACACACGATTCGCAAGGGACAGCTCGAATGCACCAGAGACCAAGCCTCGTCCGCAGCCAACCAGTTCTACTCCCTGGCCTTTTGATCGGCGAGCAGCTGCGCGACTTCGCCGGACGTCACTCCCTCATTGCGACAGGACCGCCGCAGTTGCAATGTCTTCCACAAAGCTCAGATCGGGCCGAGTTGTGCAGAGCATCCCTAGGAGCGTGCGCTGTCGCGCGATGGATCGAGCGGGAGCCGTCCGTCGCGCTCGTCAATGCGCCACGATTGCGTCGAGCGCGAGGTTGAGCGCGAGGACGTTGACGCGCGGCTCGCCGAGGAAGCCGAAGCGCTGCTCGCTGGCGTGGGCCTCGATCAGGGCGTCGACACGCTCACGCGCCAGACCGCGGACGCGCGCCACACGGGCAGCCTGGAACGCGGCCGCCGCGCGGCTGATGTCGGGATCGAGCCCGCTCGCCGACGCCGTCACCAAGTCGACGGGTACCGGCGCGACGTTCCCGGGGTCGGCCGCACGCAGCGCCGCGACGCGGCCCTTGACGGCATCGACGAGCGCCGGATTGAGCGGTCCGAGGTTCGAGCCGCCCGAAGCGAGGCCGTTGTTCGGCATCGGCGACGTCGCCGACGGCCGGCCCCAGAAGTACTTCGGGTCGCTGAAGCTCTGGCCGATGAGGAGCGAGCCGACGACCTTGCCCTCGCGCTCGACGAGGCTGCCGTTTGACTGTCGCGGGAAGAGTCCCTGGGCGATGCCGGTGACGGCGAACGGATAGACGATGCCGGTGACGAGCGACAGCAGCACGAAGAGGACGAGCGCGGGACGGAGGATGGCGTTCATGACGAGCCTTGCGGAGATTCAGACGAGATGGGCAACGGAGAGCACGAGGTCGATCGCCTTGATGCCGACGAAAGGCACGATCAGGCCACCGACGCCGTAGACGAGGACGTTTCGACGCAGCAGCTCGGCGGCCGGCGCGGCGCGGTACTTCACGCCCTTCAGCGCGAGCGGGATCAGGAAGACGATCACGAGCGCGTTGAAGATCACCGCCGACAAAATCGCCGACGACGGGCTCGCGAGGCGCATCACGTCGAGCGCGGCGAGCTGCGGGTAGGTCGTCGCGAACGCGGCCGGGATGATCGCGAAGTACTTGGCGACGTCGTTGGCGATCGAGAACGTCGTGAGCGAGCCGCGCGTCATCAGCAATTGCTTGCCGGTTTCGACGATCTCGAGCAGCTTGGTCGGGTTCGAGTCGAGGTCGACCATGTTGCCGGCCTCCTTCGCGGCCTGCGTGCCGGTGTTCATCGCCACGGCGACGTCGGCCTGCGCCAGAGCCGGCGCGTCGTTGGTGCCGTCGCCGGTCATCGCGACCATTCGGCCTTCGGCCTGGTACTCGCGGATCATCTTCAGCTTGGCCTCGGGCGTCGCTTCGGCGAGGAAGTCGTCGACGCCGGCCTCGGCTGCGATCGCAGCGGCGGTGAGGGGGTTGTCGCCGGTGATCATGATGGTCTTGATGCCCATCCGGCGCAGCTCGGCGAAACGCTCCTTGATGCCGCCCTTGACGATGTCCTTGAGCTCGACGACGCCGAGCGCCTTCGCGCCTTCGGCGACGACCAGGGGCGTGCTCCCGCGCCGGGCGATGTCTTCGATCTGCGTCGCCAGCGCCGGCGGGATCGAGCCGCCCAGCGCTTCGACATGACGCCGGATCGCGTCGCCCGCGCCCTTGCGGATGCGTCGCACCGCGGCGTCGCCGGCGGCGGGCAGGTCGATGCCGCTCATCCGCGTCTGCGCCGTGAAGGGCACGAAGGTCGCCGCGAGGGCGCTCATGTCGCGCTCGCGCAGGTTGAACTTCTGCTTGGCCAGCACCACGATGCTTCGGCCCTCGGGCGTCTCATCGGCGAGCGAAGCGAGCTGAGCGACGTCGGCGAGCTGCTGCTCGGTCGTGCCGGGTGCCGGGAAGAACGCCGACGCCTGGCGATTGCCCAGCGTAATCGTGCCGGTCTTGTCCATCAGCAGGACGTCGACGTCGCCAGCGGCCTCGACGGCACGGCCCGAGGTCGCGATCACGTTGGCCTGCATCATCCGGCTCATGCCGGCGACGCCGATCGCCGAGAGCAGCGCGCCGATCGTCGTCGGGATCAGGCAGACGAGGAGCGCGACGAGCGCCGTCACCGTGACCGCCGAGCCCGCCTTGGCGATCTCGACGCTGAAGAGCGACATCGGCAGCAACGTGACGACGACGACCAGGAAGACGATCGTCAGCGCCACGAGCAGGATGTTGAGCGCGATCTCGTTCGGCGTCTTCTGCCGGCGCGCGCCCTCGACCATCGAGATCATCCGGTCGAGGAAGGACTCGCCCGGATTGACGCTGACGCGAACGACGAGCCAGTCGGAGAGCACGCGCGTGCCGCCGGTGACCGACGAGAAGTCGCCGCCGGCCTCGCGAATCACGGGCGCCGATTCGCCAGTGATCGCGCTCTCGTCGACCGAGGCGACGCCTTCGATCACTTCGCCGTCGAGCGGAATCGTGTCGCCGGCCTCGACCAGGACGACAGCGCCCTTCCTGAGCTCCTCGGCCTCCTGCGGGTGCCACGACGCGCCCTTGCGCGGCGTTCCAGTCTCGGAGCCGTACTTCAGCGCGTTCAGCACCTTGGCGATGATCTTTCTCTTCATGCCGCGCAGGCTCGCCGCCTGCGCCTTGCTGCGGCCCTCGGCGAGGGCCTCGGCGAAGTTGGCGAAGAGGACCGTGAACCAGAGCCAGATCGCCACGGCGACGATGAAGCCGGCCGGCGCCTCGCCATGGCCGCCGAGCGCCTGCACTCCGAGCACGGTCGTGAGGATGCTGCCGACGTAGACGACGAACATCACCGGGTTGCGCCATTGCACGCGCGGGTCGAGCTTGGTGAAGGCGTCGCGCATCGCCGGCCGCACGAGCGCCGGGTCGAGGAGCGAAAACGAGGTACGCGAAGTGCGCGAGTTGGTCATGGCGTTCACTTGGCCGAGACGAGCATGAAGTGCTCGACGACCGGCCCGAGGGCGAGCGCCGGCACGTAGTTGAGGAGGCCGACGAGCACGACCGTGCCGATCAGCAGCATCACGAAGAGCGGGCCGTGCGTGGGCAGCGTTCCCGCCGTAACCTGGAGGCGCTTCTTCGCCGCGAGCGAGCCCGCGACGGCGAGCACCGGCACGATCACGCCGAAGCGGCCGAACCACATCGCGATGGCGAGCATGACGTTGTAGAACGGCGTGTTGGCCGAGAGGCCCGCGAAGGCGCTGCCGTTGTTGTTCGCGGCCGAGCTGAAGGCGTAGAGGATCTCGGCGAAGCCGTGCGCGCCGGGGTTGGCGATGCCGGCCTTGCCGGCGTCGGCGCCGACAGCGATCGCGG
>JAYVVB010000148.1:0-2658 GCA_043787455.1 Rhizobacter sp. | reverse complement strand
GGCGATGGCGGCGCGATCGGTCTCGCCGGTCGAGCGGCCGACTTCCTTGCCGCCCTTGAAGACGACGAAGGTGCTCTGCTGCGTGACGCGCAGCTTCTTCTTCAGCGCCGACTCGGTGTCGTAGTCGGCCTTGAACAGTGTCACGTCCTTGCGCGCGGGCTCCTTCATGAGCGCGTCGACGACGGGCTTTTGCGCCTTGCACGTCGGACACCACGAGGCCGCGAAGTCGACGATCACCGGC
The DNA here is from genome assembly GCA_043787455.1 of Rhizobacter sp. Lineage (GTDB taxonomy): Bacteria > Pseudomonadota > Gammaproteobacteria > Burkholderiales > Burkholderiaceae_C > Schlegelella_A. The sequence continues at coordinate 2,417 of JAYVVB010000148.1, read as the reverse complement.
TTTCCGGCGGCCACATCCTGGTCGAACGCCGACTGCGAATACGCCGTCTCGCCGGCGCCGGCAAGTGTCGTCAGGGCAGCGAGCCCGAATGCGGCGATGCCGCGTGCGATGAATCGAAGTCCCATGCGTGCTCCTTCAGATGCCGCCATACCACTCGTAGCCTTCGTCTTCCCAGTACCCGCCCTTGCCGCCGCGGATCTTCGAAAAATCGCTGACGAGCTCGATCGCGTGGATGTACTTGGCCTGCTTGTAGCCGAGCTGGCGCTCGACCCGGCAGCGCAACGGCGCGCCGTTGCTGATCGGCAGCGCCTTGTCGTTGAGATCGTAGGCGAGCATCGTCTGGGCGTGGCGCGCGTCCTCGAGATCGATGCTCTCGTAGTAGCGCGAGTCGGTGCCGTCGAGCGACGGGCCGTCCATCGAGTCGTAGCAGCGAAAGAGCACGAATTTCGCTTCCGCCTTCGGCTGCACCTGGTCGAGGATCGCGCCCAGCTGCACGCCCTTCCACTTGCCGATGCAGCTCCAGCCCTCGACGCAGTCGTGGCGCGTGATCTGGGTCCGCGCGGGCATCGCCTTCAGCTGCTCGAGCGTGTACTCGGCGGGCTTCTCGACGAGGCCGCCGACCGCGAGTTTGTAGCCGGCGAAGCCGGCGTTGCGCAGCGCCACGTAGTCGGCGTCGCCCGGGTTGAGCGTGCCGTTGCTGCGAAAGACCGGCGCGACATCGGCCTGGCTGAACTCCTGCGCCATCGCCGACCTCGGGGCGATGATCGCCGCCGCACCGTTGTTGAGTCGCTGTGCGCTCTTCAGCGTCTCGACAAAGGCTTCGTTGTTCGACAGCCTGTCGCAGCCCGAGAGCGCGGCGGCGCCCGCCGCAGCGAACGCGCCGCGCAGCAGTCGGCGCCGGTCGCGCTGACGCGCGCGCATGAGCGTGAAGGTCTTGGTCATGAGCGGACCTCCTTGGCCGGATGGTCGGGGGGCACGGTGTACCAGCCGGTGATCATCGAGCGCATCTCGTTCCAGACACCGGCGACGATGACCTGGAAGACATGGATGAAGACGAAGAGCAGCAGGCCGGCCGCGGCGAGGAAGTGGAGCGAGCGCGCCGACTGGCGGCCGCCGAGCAGGTCGACCCAGCCGGTGAAGACGGTGTCGATGCGGGGCGACAAGGCCATGCCCGCGAACACGATCAGCGGCAGCAGGACGAAGATCACGATCAGGTAGGCGAGGCTTTGCAGCACGTTGTAGCGCGTCGCCGCCGCGCCGGTCGGGTGCTTGAACTTGATGTGGTCGACGATCGAGTGGCCGATGTTCATCAGCTCCACGCGCGTCGGCACCAGATCGCGAACGAGGTGCTTGCTGAAGATCGTGTACGTCACGTACAGCACGCCGTTGACGACGAAGAGCCAGGCGAAGAAGAGATGCCAGTGGCGCGCCATCGCCAGCCACTGCGGGCCGGGGATCGTGGCCCAGCTCGGAAAGCCGCGCGCCGCGGTCTCGCCGTTCACCTTTGAGACCCCGAGGACGCCGGTGGTGTCGAAGTCGGCGCTGCCGAGGCGCGTCTTGCCGACCGGGCCCGCCGGCGTGTTCTCGCCGCGGATCGAGAGCCACGGCGTGCCGGTGACCGAGTCGTGGCCCCAGTACAGGGTCGGATGGGCGTTGAAGATGTTGAGGCCGCTGCCGAGCAGGATCGTCATGCAGACGACGTTGATCCAGTGCATCACGCGCACCGGCAGGCGATGCCGGTAGGTGCTGGTGCCACCGACGGCGTCGGCGCGCTTCGACGCGGGCGTCGCGATCCTGTTTACTTCGATGTCCATGCGAGGCTGCTCCCGATCTGCTCTTGCGACTGTCGAAGCGGCGGCGCGCTTCTTACATACCGGCATCGGTCGTCGACGCTCTACGGCACCGGCGTCATGCGCACGTCGGGCCGCGACAGAATACGCGCTTCACCGGCGATGGATGCAATCAGGCCGTTGGCGACGTAGCTCGACGGCGCCTCGGGCTCGAGCGCGGCGACGATCAGGTGGGCCAGCGGCTGGTCGAGCGAGACGTAGAAGCCGCCGGCGGCAAGGTCGAGCAGGGCCGGCATGGTCTGCACTTTGACGCGTGTCGCGGCGCCGGCATGGATCGCGGCGTCCTGCGGCGATGCCGCGCCGATCGTCTCGCGACCGGTCTCGCGGTAGGTCTCGCCGCGCAGCTCGGCGAGCTCGTCGAGCTGCAACACCTCGACGCCGAGCAGGCGCAGCCGCGCGACGGCGTCGGTCTCGCCGGGCGCGAGCCAGTAGCCGCACGGCCGCGGCCGGCTCTTCAGCGCGCGCAGCTGCAGCGCCGACTCCCAGGCGACGGTGACGTTCCTGATCGCGCCGCTGTCGCGGTCGATCATCGAAGTCGCGTATTCGCTCGGCGTCGAGGTGTTGCAG
>JAYVVB010000147.1:0-8705 GCA_043787455.1 Rhizobacter sp. | reverse complement strand
TATGTCTTCACGACCCGCGCCGACACGATCATGGGCGTCACCTTCTGCGCCGTCGCGCCCGAACATCCGCTCGCCGTGCACGCGGCGGCGTCGAACCCGGCCGTCGCCGCCTTCCTCGAATCGTGCAAGACCGGCGGAACGACCGAGGCGGAGGTGGCGTCGCAGGCCAAGCGCGGCATCGACACCGGCCTGGTCGTAGAGCATCCGCTCAGCCACGAGCAGATCCCGCTCTGGGTCGGCAACTACGTGCTCATGGGCTACGGCGACGGCGCCGTGATGGGCGTGCCGGCGCACGACGAGCGCGACTTCGCGTTCGCGAAGCAATACGGCATTGACCTGCTCCAGGTCGTCCACGTCGACGGCGAGGAGTTCTCGTACGACGAATGGCAACCCTGGTACGCCGACACGACGTGCAGCGTCACCATCAATTCCGACAACTACAGCGGCCTCACCTACTACGTCGCCATCGATGCGGTCGTGGCCGCGCTCGGCGCCCGCGGCCTGGGCGGCAAGCAGACGACCTGGCGCCTGCGCGACTGGGGCATCAGCCGCCAGCGCTACTGGGGCACGCCGATTCCGATCGTCCACTGCGAGGGCACGCCGGGTGCCCCGGGATGCGGCGTCGTGCCCGTCCCCGAGAAGGACCTGCCGGTCGTCCTGCCCGAGGACCTGATCCCCGACGGCTCCGGCAACCCGCTCGCCAAGCACGCCGCCTTCCTGAACGTCTCCTGCCCGACCTGCGGCCGCCCCGCGAAGCGCGAGACGGACACGATGGACACCTTCGTCGACAGCTCGTGGTACTTCATGCGCTACTGCGACCCGCATCTCGAGAGCGCCATGGTCGGCGCCGGCAGCCAGTACTGGATGCCGATGGACCAGTACATCGGAGGCATCGAGCACGCGATCCTGCACCTGCTCTACGCGCGCTTCTGGACCAAGGTGATGCGCGACATGAAGCTGGTCGACATCGACGAGCCGTTCACGCGCCTGCTGACACAAGGCATGGTTCTCAACCACGTCTGGGCGCGACCGTCCGCACAGGGCGGCGTCGACTACTTCCCGCCCGACGAGGTGACTGCGGCGACCGAAACGCCGGGCGCGGCAGGCGGCGTTCTTGCCGACGGCAGCCGGGTCGAGTACCGCGGCATGCTGAAGATGGGCAAGACCGAGCGCAACGGCGTCGATCCGCAGGAGCTGATCGACCGCTACGGCGCCGACACGGCTCGCCTCTTCGTCATGTTCGCGTCGCCGCCCGAGCAGACGCTCGACTGGAACAACGCCGGCGTCGAAGGCGCGCATCGCTTCCTGAAGCGCCTGTGGAAGTTCGCCGCGCGCCACGCCGGCACGATCGACTCGACCGCGTCGCACGGCGATGCGCACGGCACGGCTGCGGCCCTGCGCCACGAAATCCACTCGGTGCTGCGTCAAGTCAGCTACGACTACGAGCGGATGCAATACAACACCGTCGTCTCGGGGGCGATGAAGCTACTCAACGCGCTCGAATCGCACGAGAGCGCGGCCGAGGTCGGACCAGCGCTGCGTGAAGGCTTCGGCATCCTGATGCGCGTGCTCTACCCGGTCTGCCCGCACGCCACCTGGACGCTCTGGAACGAGCTCGGCTACCGGGCGGCGCACGGCGACCTGCTCGACGCGCCCTGGCCGAAGGTGGACGAGGCGGCGCTGCGCAAGGACGAGATCGAGCTCATGCTGCAGATCAACGGGCGCCTGCGCGGCGCGCTCCGGGTCGCGGCCGACGCCGATCGGGCCCACGTCGAGCAGGCGGCGCTCAACTCGCCCGAGTTCTATCGCTTCGCGGAGGGACGCGCGGTCAAGAGGGTCGTGGTCGTTCCGGGCCGCCTCGTCAACGTCGTCGTCTGAAGCTGTGAAGCCACCCCGGCGCGGGCACGATAGATGGCTTCACAGCTTCTGATGCGACGACGCCTGCTGCTCGGCGCTGCGGTCTCGCTCGCCGGCTGCGGCTTCGAGCTCAAGCGCCCGCCCGAACTCAACTTCCGCACGATCCAGCTCACCGGCTTCGCGCCGCGCTCGCAGCTCGTCACCGAGCTGAAGCAGAATATCGAAGCCGGCCCCACGACCCGCGTCGTCGAGGCGGCGAAAGACGCGCAGGTCGTGCTCCAGGCGCTCGGCGAGACGCGCGAGAAGGTCATCGTGGCGCAGACTTCGGCGAACCAGATCCGCGAGTTCGAACTCCGCTTGCGCTTCGACTTTCGCCTGCGCACGGCCGCCGGCAAGGAGCTCATTCCCGAGAGCGAGATCCTGCTCAAGCGTTCGCTGACCTACACCGAGAGCGCGGCGCTGGCCAAGGAGCAGGAGGAGTCGTTCCTCTATCGCGCGATGCAGAGCGACATCGTCTCGCAGGTGCTGCGCCGGCTGTCGTCGGTGCGATTGCTCTAGCCAGATCCGATCGCCGCGATGCAACTCGCCGCCGACCGACTCGCCGCCCATCTGCAGACGGAGCTGCGCGCCGTCTACACCGTCTGGGGCGACGAACCGCTGCTGGCGCAGGAAGCGGGCGACGCGATCCGCGCCGCGGCGCGCGTCGCCGGCTGCAGCGAGCGGCAGGTCCACACCGTCGCCGGCGCGCACTTCGACTGGAGCAGCCTGCTCGGCGCGGCGCAGGCGCTGAGTCTCTTCGCCGACCGGCAGCTGGTCGAGATCCGCATCCCGTCCGGCAAGCCCGGCAAGGACGGCTCGGAGGCGCTGCAGCGCTACTGCGGCATGGCCGCAGCGGGAAGCGGACGCGACGTGATCACGCTCGTGCAGTTGCCGCGTCTCGATCGCTCGCAGCAGTCGAGCGCGTGGTTCGCGGCGCTCGATCGTGCGGGCATGACGATCCGCGTCGATCCGGTCGAGCGCGGCGCGCTGCCGCAGTGGATCGCCGTGCGCCTCGCGCAGCAAGGCCAGCACGTCGCCTCGGGCAGCGAAGGCCAGCGCACGCTGGCGTTCTTCGCCGACCGTGTCGAGGGCAACCTGCTAGCGGCGCATCAGGAGATCCAGAAGCTGGCCCTGCTCCATCCGGCCGGCGAGCTCGCCCTCGAGCAGATCGAGGGCGCGGTCCTCAACGTCGCCCGCTACGACGTCTTCAAGCTCGGCGAAGCGGTGCTCGCCGGACAGGCGGCACGCGCCCTGCGCATGCTCGACGGCTTGCGCAGCGAAGGCGAGGCGGCGGTGCTCGTCCACTGGACTCTGGCCGAGGACATCCGTGGGCTGAAGCGGGTGAAGGACGCGCTCGCCTCCGGCAAGCCGCTGCCTCTCGCGCTGCGCGAAGCGCGTGTCTGGGGCGCGAAGGAACGGATCTTCGAGCGCGCGGTGACGCTGCTGAGCGAGTCGACCCTGGCCCATCTGCTCGAAGCGGCGCACGTGTGCGACGGCCTCGTCAAGGGACTGCGCCATCCCGACTGGCCGATCGATCCGTGGGAGGCGCTGAAGCGCCTGGTCCTGATGCTCGCCGAGCAGACCGGTCGCGTCGGCTCGCGCACGACGACGACGCGGCTCGCGCTCACCGCCTGAGCGTCAGCGCGGCGCGCGCGCCGATGCCTCGACGCGCGCGAGCAGCAGCTCAAGGGCGCGAACGACCGAGCGACGACGGATCGCGTCGCGATCGCCGATCGCATGGAGCAAGGTCGATTCGGCCGCGCCGTCGCACGACGCGGTCGCGAGCCACACCGTGCCGACCGGCTTGTCGGGCGAGCCGCCGCCGGGGCCGGCGATGCCGGTGATCGCGACAGCGAAGGCCGCGCGCGAACCCGCGAGCGCACCGCTCGCCATCGCGCGCGCGACTTCCGCGCTCACTGCGCCATGCCGTTCGATCGACTCCGAACGCACGCCTAGCAGCTCGGTCTTCGCGGCGTTCGAATATGTGACGAAGCCGCGTTCGAACCAGTCGCTCGAGCCCGCGATCGACGTGCAGGCGGCGGCGACGAGGCCGCCGGTGCACGACTCGGCCGTGGCCATGCTCGCGCCGCGCGCACGGAGAGCCGCCGCGAGGCGAGCGACGAGCGTGTCGGCCGACGAGTCCGCGCTCACATGAACCTCCACGCGGCGATCACGAGGAGCGTGCACAAGGCAGCGACGAAGTCGTCGAGCAGGATGCCGAAGCCCTGGGCCCAGCCGATCGGCTCGCCGCGGCGCAGTTTGAAGCGCTGGTCGGCCCAGGCGACCGGGCCGGGCTTGGCGGCGTCGAAGATTCGAAAGAGGGCGAAAGCGACGGCCTGCGCGGTGAAGGTCGCCGGCGTGACCAGCCAGAGCACGAGCCAGAAGGCGACGACTTCGTCCCAGACCACGGCCGACGGGTCGGCCTGGGCGAGATCGCGCGCCGTGACCGTGCAGGCCCACCAGCCGACGAGCGTGGCGACGACGAGAACGATGCCGCGGCCGACGTCGCCGATCTCGTTCTGAAGAAGGGCATAGACAAGCCAGGCCCAAAGCGTCCCGGCCGTGCCGGGCGCGATCGGCGACAGGCCGCTGCCGAAGCCGAGGGCGATGAGGTGGGCCGGATGCGCGAGCAGGAAGCGCCAGCCGGGGCGACGACCGGGGCCGGCGAGCGGCGGGTTGACCGCGGGCTCGTCGCTGCTCATGGCCGACGCCGAGGTCCGCTCACGAGCGAAAGTGATCGAAGGGCAGGCCGCGGGGGGTCACTGCGTTGCCGTGCCGGTCGACGACGCGCAGCGCATGCCCGCTCTCGATGTGGCCGATGCGCGTGACGCCGACGGCGGCGTTGGCCGCGGCCGCCGCGACGGCATCACGCCGCTCGGGAAGCGCCGTGAACAGCAGCTCGTAGTCGTCGCCGCCGGTCAGCAGGCATTCGCGCTGGACCGCGAGCGCTTGCGCCGCCAGCACGGCGCTGCGCGGCACGGTGTCGATCTCGACCACGGCAGCCACGCCCGAGCGCTCGAGGATATGGCCGAGATCGCCGACGAGGCCATCCGAGACGTCGATGGCGCTCGTCGCCAGTCCGCGCAAGGCCAGGCCGAGACCGATCCGCGCCGCGGGCATCTCCATCGCCTGGCGAACCGATCGGAACGCCGCTTCGTCGAGCTCGGCGCTGCCGCGGAAGACCTCGAGCGCGAGACGTGCATCGCCGAGCGTGCCGCTGACGTAGAGGTCGTCGCCCGGGCGTGCGCCCGAGCGCAGCAGCGCCGAGCCGGGCGGCAGCTCGCCCAGGACGGTGATGCAGATCGCGAGCGGCCCGCGCGTCATGTCGCCGCCGATCAGCTCGCAGCCCTCGCGGTCCGCGAGCACGAAGAGACCGCGCGCGAACGACTCGAGGAACATCTCGTCGACGTTCGGCAGGGCCAGCGAAAGCGTGAACGCAAGCGGCTTCGCGCCGCACGCGGCGAGGTCGCTGAGGTTGACCGCGAGCGCCTTGTGGCCGAGCCGGTCGGGCGCCACCGTCGAGACGAAGTGCCGGCCCTCGATCAGCATGTCGGAGGAGACTGCAAGGGTCATCCCAGGCGTGGGTTGGATCAGGGCACAGTCGTCGCCGACGCCGAGCGCGGCACGCCTGGCCGGCCGGGTGAAGAAACGCTCAATGAGCTCGAATTCGCCGAGGGCGGCCATGTGGGCGGATTATCGGGTCGCTCCAAGGCCTGTCGTTCGCCCGGGAACATCCCGGTCGGCGAAGGGTGCAAGTCTGCAATGATCGAAGTCGGCGGTCCGGGCGGCCGCCGCAGCATCCCGTCCTTGCCTCGAGCGAACCATGTCGAATTCCGAACAGAAAGCCGCTGAACTGCGCCAGGCCGCGCTTGATTACCACGAGTTTCCGACTCCGGGCAAGGTCGCGATCGCGGCCACCAAGCAGCTGGTCAACCAGCACGATCTCGCCCTGGCCTATTCGCCCGGGGTCGCCGCAGCGTGTGAGGAGATCGTCGCCGACCCGGCCAACGCCTTTCGCTACACCTCGCGCGGCAATCTGGTCGCGGTCATCACCAACGGCACGGCGGTGCTCGGCCTTGGCGACATCGGTCCGCTCGCCGCCAAGCCGGTGATGGAAGGCAAGGGCGTTCTCTTCAAGAAGTTTGCCGGCATCGACGTCTTCGACATCGAGGTCGCGGAGAAGAACCTCGACAAGCTGATCGATCTCATCGCTGCGCTCGAGCCGACCTTCGGCGGCATCAACCTCGAGGACATCAAGGCGCCGGACTGCTTCTACGTCGAGCGGGCGCTGCGCTCGCGCATGAAGATCCCGGTCTTCCACGACGACCAGCATGGCACGGCGATCGTCGTCGGCGCCGGCGTGCTCAATGCGCTGAAGGTGAGCGGCAAGAAGATCGACGAGGTCAAGCTCGTGACCTCGGGCGCCGGTGCGGCCGCGCTGGCGTGCCTCGGCCTGCTGGTCAAGATCGGCATCAAACGGGAGAACATCTGGGTCACCGACCTCGCCGGCGTCGTCTACAAGGGCCGCACCGAGCTGATGGACGACGACAAGGCCGTGTTCGCGCAGGACACCTCGAAGCGCACGCTGGCCGAAGTGATCGTCGGCGCGGACATCTTCCTCGGCCTCTCGGCCGCAGGCGTGCTCAAGCCCGACATGGTCGCGAGCATGGCGCCGCGGCCGGTGATCTTCGCCCTCGCCAATCCGACGCCGGAAATCCTGCCCGAGGAAGTGCACGCCGCGCGCACCGACGCCATCGTCGCCACCGGCCGCAGCGACTACCCGAACCAGATCAACAACGTCCTCTGCTTCCCGTACATCTTTCGTGGCGCGCTCGATTCCGGCGCGACCACGATCACCGCCGAGATGGAGATCGCAGCGGTGCACGCGATCGCCGACCTGGCGCAGGCCGAGCAGAGCGAGGTCGTGACGGCCGCCTATGCCGGCGCGACGCTCAGCTTCGGGCCCGAGTACCTGATCCCCAAGCCTTTCGATCCGCGGCTGATGATGCGCATCGCGCCCGCAGTTGCCGTCGCGGCGGCCGAGTCGGGCGTCGCGACGCGGCCGATCGCCGACATGGACGCGTACCGCGACAAGCTCCAGACCTTCGTCTACGCGTCGGGCACGACGATGCGACCCATCTTCACCCTTGCCAAGGGCGCAAAGCACAAGCGCGTCGCCTTCGCCGAAGGCGAAGAGGAGCGGGTGCTGCGCGCGGTACAGGTCGTGGTCGACGAGAACCTGGCGCGGCCGACGCTGATCGGCCGGCCCGAGGTGATCGCGCAGCGCATCGCCAAGTTCGGCCTGCGCCTCGCCGCCGGCCGCGACTACGACCTCGTCAACACCGAGGACGACCACCGCTATCGAGACTACTGGCAGACCTATCACCGGATGACGGCGAGGAAGGGAGTGACCGCGCAACTCGCCAAGATCGAGATGCGGCGCCGCCTGACGTTGATCGCCTCGATGCTGCTGAAGACCGGCGAGGTCGACGGCATGCTGTGCGGCACGTGGGGCGGGACGTCGATGCACCTGCACTACATCGATCAGGTCATCGGCCTGCGCGAAGGCGCCAAGACCTATGCCTGCATGAACGGCCTGATCCTGCCGGGGCGGCAGGTGATGCTCGTCGACACCCACGTCAACTACGACCCGACAGCCGAGCAGCTTGCCGAGATCACCGTGATGGCCGCCGAAGAGATGATGCGCTTCGGCCTGCGTCCGAAGGCGGCCCTGCTGTCGCACAGCAACTTCGGCTCGAGCAACCAGCCCTCGGCGGTGAAGATGCGCGAAGCCTTGGCGTTGCTGCGCGCGCGCGCAGCCTGGCTCGAGGTCGACGGCGAGATGCACGGGGACGCCGCGCTCGACGCGGCATATCGGCACGAACTCATGCCCTCGAGCACGTTGAACGGCGAAGCGAACCTGCTCGTCCTGCCGAACATTGACGCCGCCAACATCGCCTACAACCTGCTCAAGACCGCGGCCGGTGGCGGCATCGCCATCGGACCGGTACTGCTGGGAGCGGCGCAGCCGGCCCATATCCTTACGCCCTCGGCGACCGTCCGACGGATCATCAACATGACCGCGCTCACCGTCGCCGACGCCAATGCGGCGCGCTAGTTTTCAGTGCACGGGAATTTTTCCCCCTTGCGACGAGTGGCAGAGTTAAAGATCGATATTGGTCATATCGAGAGTTTGCACTTACTTAATCCCTGTCAAAACTGCCCAAATATGTGGCACAGGCTTGAGGTTTCCGCCTTGATTCGGTAACATCTACAGCTTCTTTTGTTCAGGGATTTCCCGTGGTTTTGTCGGGTCGGCTGCAGCGGTGGCTGCCACCGCTCCGGTGGGCAGCGGGCATCGGAGTCGCAGGGCTGCTGGCTCTGGCCAATGCTCACGCGCGCGAGCAGGTACCGACGTCGGTGCCGGTTCAAGCCTCGGAGCTTCCGGCGGAGGCGCAGTCGGTAACGCGCGCCATCCGGGCCGGCGGCCCGTTCGCCTATCCGAAGGACGGCATCGTCTTCGCCAACCGCGAGCGCTTCCTGCCCCCGGAATACCGCGGGTTCTATCGTGAATACACAGTCGCCACGCCCGGGGCCCGCGACCGAGGTGCCCGGCGCATCGTCTGCGGCGGCAAACAACCGACCGCACCCGTCGCCTGTTACTACAGCAACGATCACTACGCGAGTTTTCACCGCATCACACCATGAGCGCAGCAGCAGTTTTCTTTGAACAGGAGGAACGCGACATGCTTTTGCAGACCGTCCGTCCGAACATCGTGCAGTCGATTCGAGCCTATCGAGTCGACGAC
>JAYVVB010000146.1:0-8026 GCA_043787455.1 Rhizobacter sp. | reverse complement strand
AAGGACCTGAAGAGCGGCAAGGCCGGCCGATAGGCCATGAAGATCGAGATCGACGACCTGTCCCGCCCACAGATCCACGCGCTGCTCGAGGAGCACCTCGCCCACATGCGCCGGATCTCGCCGCCCGAGAGCGTGCACGCGCTCGACCTCGATAAGCTGCGCCGCCCGGAGATCACGTTCTGGTCGGCCTGGGACGGCTCGACGCTGCTCGGCTGCGGTGCGCTCAAGGAGCTCGGTCCGCGCCGCGGCGAGGTGAAGTCGATGCGCACGCCGGAGTGGCGTCGTCGTCGCGGCGCGGGGCGGGCACTGCTGACGACCATCGTCGACGCGGCACGCTCGCGGCGCTATCGACGACTCAGCCTCGAAACCGGCTCGCAGTCGGCGTTCGATCCTGCGCACCGGCTCTACGAGAGCTTCGGCTTCACGCGCTGCGGGCCGTTCGCCGACTACACCGACGATCCGAATTCGGTGTTCATGACCCTGAGTCTCGGAGATACCGATGACGAATGACTCGGACGGACCCGGCTTCGCGATCGAGAGGCTCGATCACGTCGTGCTGCGCGTGCTCGATCTCGAGCGCTCGATCGAGTTCTATGGCCGCGTCCTGGGCTGCAGCGTCGACCGGCGCCGCGACGAGCTCGGCCTCGTCCACCTGCGCGCCGGCGCGTCGATGATCGACCTCGTCGCCATCGACGGGCCGCTCGGCCGGCCAGGCGGCGCGGCGGCCGCCGGGACCGGCCGCAACATGGACCATCTGTGCCTGCGTGTCGAGCCCTTCGACTGCGCGGCCCTGCTCGCTCACCTGCGCCGCCACGGCGTCGCGCGCGATGCCAAGGTGCAGATGAACTACGGCGCAGAAGGCGACGGGCCTTCGCTCTACCTCGACGATCCTGACGGCAACGTCCTCGAGCTCAAGGGCCCGCCGGTGCCGCTTTCGTCGGCCGGCGATCGATGACCGCTCCAAGGCTCCTCCTCTTAGATCTCGGCGGCGTCCTCGAGAACGCGACATTCGATCGCCTCGGTGTCCTCCTGCCCGAGCCGGCCGACGTCGCCGCGCTGAAGACGCGCTGGCCGCGCTCGCCGGCCGTGCGCTCGTTCGAGCTCGGCCTCGTCTCGCCCGCGGAATTCGCGAACGCGTTCGACTCGCCCCTCAACGTCGACGCGGTGAGCGTGCTCGGCCTGCGCGCCCCTCACGTCGACGGCTTCGCGGCGCTCGAGCGCGTGCTCGACGCCGAAGGCCTGCTGTCATGATCGAGCGCCGCATCCCCGTATGAAGGACGCAGCCCGGACGCGCTACGATTTTCGTCCGTCGCCCGTCGGGCGCCGGCAGGAAGGATTCGCGATGGACGACGTCGCCTCGCTGCAGAAATTGCTCGACCCGCTCTTCCCCGGCCTGATGGGCGTGACGCTCACCGCGCTCGCGCCCGATCGCGTCGTGGCGGAGATGAAAGTGCTTCCCGACCTGTGCACGTCGGGAGGCATCCTCCACGGCGGCGCCTCGCTCGCGTTCGCGGCCACGCTCGGCGCCGTCGGCACGGTGCTCTGCGCCGTCATCACCCAGACCCAGCTCGTCCTCGAAGGAGCCGCGTGAGGCCATGAACGAACCGACCGACCCTGCCGAGACCCAGCGTTGGCACAAGCGCTTCGGCGTCCAGTGCAACAACCGCGCGTGGGAGCTCTCATTCAAGGAGAAACGCGACCCGGCGGAGAACGAGGAGATGCTCGACGGGGCGCACGCGGCCGCGTGGCACTGGTCGCACGTCGGCACCGAGCTCAGCCGCATGCGCGCCCTGACCCTCCTGGCCGAAGTCCACGCCGCGCTCGGCATGGGCGATTCGGCGATGGCCTACGCCGACACCGTCCGCGCCTACTTCCTCGTCGGCCGCGAGACACCGGACTGGGAGATCGCCTGCGTCCACGCCGTCCACGCCCACGCAGCCCATGCGGCCGGCCGGGCCGCCGAGCACCGCGAGTCGCATGCGCGGGCCAGCGCAGCGCTCGCGGCGATCGCCGACGACCAAGATCGCGCGGTCATCGTCAAGACCTTCGATCGCGTGCCGGCGCCATGAGCGACGAGCCCACTTCCGTCAACGACGAGGGCGTGTTCGTGCCCTTCGCCCTCGATCGCCTGCCCTGGACGACGTTCGCCAAGGGCGATCGCTTCGGCATGCGCTAGCAGCACCTCAGCTCGTTCGGCGGCGGCACGCAGATCGGCGTCGCGATGGAGGTGCTCGAGCCGGGCAGGCAGGTGTCGCGGTGTTCCCCGAGACCGGCAGCGTCAGCGTCAAGCTCACCGGCGCGGCCTATCGCCAGTCTTCGACGATGGACTACTGGGAAGGCGTGACGCTCGACGGCGCTCCGTCGAGCGGCGACGCGAGCGCAGAATGACGCTCCCGCACTCGACCCGCGCACCCATGAGAATCGCCGCCCTCGTCCTCATCGTGGCCGGTCTGCTCGGCCTGGTCTACGGCAGCTTCAGCTACACCCGCGACAAGACCGCGATCAAGCTCGGGCCGCTCGAGCTTTCGGTCAAGGAGAAGGAGACGGTCAACGTCCCCGTCTGGGCCGGCGTCGGCGCGATCGTCGCCGGTGGCCTGCTGCTCGCCTTCGGCGGCAAGGCGAAGTAGGACGCCGCGATGGCACGCCGGCTCATCGGCTCGGGCTCGACCTTCGAGCGCGACATCGGCTACTCGCGCGCCGTCGTCGACGGCGAGTGGGTCTTCGTTTCCGGCACCACCGGCTTCGACTACGCCGCGATGACCATCGCCGACGGCGTCGTCGAGCAGGCCGAGCAGTCCCTGAAGAACATCGCGGCCGCGCTAGCCGAAGCCGGCGCGACGATGGCCGACGTCGTCCGCGTCCACTACATCCTCCCCGACGCCACGACCTTCGCGAGCTGCTGGCCGGTGCTGCGGCGCTGGTTCGGCGAGGTACGACCGGCGGCGACGATGATCTCGGCAGGGCTGGCCGATCCGCGCATGAAGATCGAGATCGAGGTCACTGCGCGCGTGAAGGTCGCGCCATCGATCTCGTGACGGCGAACCCTCCCGCATGTTGGGCATGCCTGCCGTAGCCGTCGTGCGCGAGTTCTGGCGTCTGATGGCGAGCAACGATTTCGAATCGGTCGCGGCCGTTCTGGCTCCGACTTTCGTGCTCGAGTGGCCGCAGTCGAAGGAGCGCATCCGCGGCGACGAGGTCGGCTCCGAGGTCGACATCAGCGACGGGGTCCAGCGCGCGACGGCGATCTCGTTGTTCTCGGTCGAAGATGGGAAAATCGCCTGCCTCGTCGAGTACTGGCCGGAGCCCTGCGCCGCCCGGAGCGACAGGGCGCATCTGGTGGAGACAATGTCTTGATGACGTCCCCCATCGAGCTTCGGACGGAGCGTCTGCATCTTCGGCCCTGGCGCGCCGAGGACGTCGAGCCGTTTGCGGCGATGAACGCCGGCCGGCGCGTCATGGAGCACTGCCCTTCGACGCAGGGCCGCGAAGCGAGCGCGGCCGCGATCGTGCGCTGGCAGGCGCGCATCGAAGAGCGCGGCTGGGGACTCTGGGCCGCGGAGCTGCGTCGCACCGGCGAGTTCATCGGCCTCGTCGGCCTCGAGATCCCGGCGGCGACCATGCCCTTCTCGCCGTGCGTCGAGGTCGGCTGGCGCCTCGCTCTCGCGCACTGCGGCCACGGCTACGCGACCGAAGGCGCGAAGGGCGCGATCGGCATCGGATTCGAGCGCCTCGGCCTCGACGAGATCGTGTCGTTCACGGCCGTCGGCAACATTCGGTCCCGTGCCGTCATGGAGCGGCTCGGCATGACCGAAAGCGACACCACGTTCGAGCATCCCGCCGTCCCCGCCGACAGCCCCGTGCGCGAGCATTGCCTCTATCGACTGACGCGCGCGAGGTGGCTGGCAATGGCGCCCGAGGCCGTTCCGACCGCGCGCCTTGACGAGGCCGTTTCATGCATGCGCTGACACTCGCCTTCGTCGCCGTTGTCGTCCTCGCTGGCGCGACCGCGCTGGCGCGACGCGCGTCGCCGGCGGGCCAGCGACGCAACGTCTTGTCAGTGGTCCTCGTCGTCCTCGCCTTGCTCGCCGCCTTCGTGCTGTGCTTTGCCCTCGGCTCGCTGTTGCGGAGCGAGCGCGATCGCGCCGACGCGGGGCCGCAGACGCGACCGGCGCGGGTCGCCGACGAGCGCGTCGAGGCATAGTCGCGCTCGGCGGAACACCCGCCCTCATAACTCCAAGGAGACCTCATGAAGACCGAACTGCTGTATCTTGCCTACGTCGCCGCTTTCACCGGACTGCTCTGGGTGCCCTACATCCTCGATCGCATCGTCAAGTGGGGACTGCTCGATGCCGTCGGCTACCCGGCGGTCGCCAAGCCGCAGTCGGCATGGGCCGAGCGGCTGAAGAAGGCGCACGCCAACGCCGTCGAGAACCTCGTGGTCTTCGCGACGCTCGTCGGCGTGGCCATCGCCGCGGGCCTCTCCACTCCGATCATCGCCCAGGCCGCGGTCGTCTACTTCTGGGCCCGCGTCGTGCACGCGCTCGCCTATGCGTTCGCGGTGCCGTGGGCCAGGACGCTCGCGTTCACGGTGGGCTTTCTCGCACAGGCGGCGGTCGCCTGGCAGATCCTCGTCCGCTGAGACGAGCGAGTCGAGCGATACCGGCCGGGCCCGCGGTGACAGGGCTCGCCGCGTCGTGGCGCCATGCCTGCGGCGCGCTCGCCGCCGGGCGCGGCGGCGCCTCGTGATGACGCTCGGTGCGCTGCGCGACGAGCTCTTCCCCCGCTACGCCGAACCGCATCGCCGCGACCACACGCTGCAGCACCTCGGCGAATGCATCGCCGCATTCGCCGAGCATCCGGGCGAGGTCGAAACGGCGCTCTGGTTTCTGCGGTCTACGACACGAAGGCCGAGGACAACGAAGCGCACAGCGCAGCCTGGGCCGAGCGCGCGCTGCTCGATGCCGGCGTCGCCGCCGACGCCGCACGACGCGTTCATTCCCACGTGATGGCGACGCGCTGCCACCGTCGGCCGATGCCGGGCTCGTCGTCGACAGCGACCTCGGCATCCTCGGCGCCACGCCGGCCCGCTTCGACGAGTACGAGGCCCAGGCGCGCGAGGAATACGCGTGGGTGGCCGAGGACGTGTGTCGCGGACGGCGCCGCGCCCTGCTGCTGCGCCAGCTGGCACAGCCGTCGATCTATGGCAGCGCACACTTCCGCGATCGGCTCGAGCGGCCCGCCCGCGAGAACCTGCTGCGCTCCATCCGCATCCTGGAAGGCTGAAGGCCGAGGTCGCCCAGGACAGCGATGGAACTGCTCTTCGCCCTGCTGGAGGTCTTCGGCGTGCTGCTGTTGCAGATCTTCGCCGAGCTGGTGTTCGAGGCCGGCCTGCGCAGTCTTCGCCAGCCGTTCCGTCCTGCGCCCAATCCCTACCTGGCCACCGTCGCCTACGTGCTCTTCGGCGCACTCGCGGGGGCGATCAGCCTCTGGGCCATGCCGACACTCTTCATAGCGTCGCCGGCGGTGCGCGTCGTCAACGTCGTGATCACGCCGGTTTTCGCCGGGGCCACCATGGCCGCGCTCGGTGCCTGGCGCCGGCGCCGCGACCAGCACGTCGTATTGATCGACCGCTTCGCCTACGGCTATCTCTTCGCGCTCGTAATGGCGCGGTCCGGCTCCGATTCGGACATTGAGCCCGGTGCAGGTCTACAGTCGAGGCTCACCGAGGAATCTATGCCGTCCCGCCGCAAGACCCCGTCGCGATCGCTCGCCGCCAAGGCCGCGGAGCTCGCCTTCGCCGTGCCCCAGGTCGTCGCCCACCGCATGACGCGGATGGCGCTCGCGGGGCCGAAGCTCACGCCGCGTGACCGCAAGGAGTTCGAGCTCATGCTGGCCGAGAAGAAGGACGCATTCGCCGACTCGTGGAAAGCGATGGCGACGCAGGCGGCCAAGTCGCAGCAGACTCTGGCCGCGTCGTACTTCAAGTCGATGCTGTCGATGTCGCGCGGTGGCAAGCCGAGCGCGCCGTCGGCGGCAGCGCTGCAGCGTGCTGCTCTCGACGTCCTGAGCAAGGGCATGGCGCCAGTGCATCGCAAGGCCGTGACCAACGCGAAGCGGCTCGGCCGCATCAAGATCCGCTGACGGCGCCGCCTTCGATGGCGTTTCGGGCGTGGCAGCCTTCGAGGTGGTCATCGACCAGTCCCATCGCCTGCATGAAGGCGTAGACCGTGGTCGGACCGACGAACGACCAGCCGCGCCTCTTCAGGTCCTTCGACATCTCGATCGCGGCCTCAGAGGGCCCGAGCGTTTTCAGCACGGCGAGCGTCAGGTGCCCGGGCCGCGTGCCGGCATACGGCTCCCAGCACCACGCATAGGCTGCGAGCGAGCCGAACTCGTCGCGCAGCTCGAGCACGCGGCGCGCATTGTTGAGGGTCGACTCGATCTTGCCGCGGTGGCGCACGATGCCGGCGTCGCCGAGCAGGCGCTGCACGTCCGTCGCACCGAAACGGGCGACACGTTCAGCGTCGAAGTTCGCGAACGCGGCGCGCAAGCTCTCGCGCTTGTTGAGGATGGTGAGCCAGCTGAGGCCGGCCTGGAAGCCCTCGAGGCAGATCTTCTCGAACAGGCGCCGCTCGTCGAACACGGGGAAGCCCCACTCGTGGTCGTGGTAACGGCGATAGGCCTCGCCGCCGCGGCACCAGGCGCAGCGGGTCATGCCGTCTTCGGCGACGAAGAGGCCGTCGCGCCGTGCCGTCGTGTCGTCGCTCATGAGTGCGCAGCGTAGCGCCGGGCGAAGATTGACAAAGGAACGACCCACGGGTTACGGTGACGACGATGAATGGAGCCGCGCGATGCGACTGATCGGCATGCTCGACTCGCCCTATGTGCGTCGGGTCGCGATCTCCCTGCAACTGCTCGACCTCCGCTTCGAGCACGAGTCGATCTCGGTGTTCCACCAGTTCGACGACTTCGCGGCCATCAATCCGGTGGTGAAGGCGCCGACCCTGGTGTGCGACGACGGCGAAGTGCTGATGGAGTCGACGCCGATCCTCGACCAAGCCGAGGCGCTCGCCGCCGGCCGGAAGAGCCTGACGCCGGCCGAGGTGCGGGAACGCCAGCACGCGCTCAGGGTCATCGACCTCGCACTCGCGGTGTGCGAGAAGACCGTGCAGATTGTCTACGAGCGGTCGCTGCGGCCCGCGCACAAGCAGCACGCACCCTGGGTCGATCGCATCACCGGCCAGATGCTCGCGGCGCTCGACGCGCTCGTGCCGCCGGCGCGATTCCCCTCTTTGCAGGCGTTCAGCCAGCGCGCCGAGACGAAGGAGGGCGGCCCGGGCTTCAGCTTCGGTCTTCTCGCCCATTCGAACGACGACGTCGCCGGCTGCCTGGTCACGTCCGTTGGCGACAACGCGCCCTCGTCGCGCGGCCCGCTGGTCTACCTCAATGCCGAACGCGTTCTCGACAGCGAAGGCGCCCGCGTCGCCCTGCATTCGCCGACCGCCTGAGAAACTGACATGTGCAGAAACATCCGGACCCTGTTCAACTTCGAGCCGCCCGCGACCGAGCTCGAGATCCGCGACGCGTCGCTGCAGTTCGTGAGGAAGCTGTGCGGCTTCAGCGTGCCGTCGAAGGCCAACGAGGCGGCGTTCGAAGCGGCCGTCGAGCAGATGGCGGCGACGTCGCGCGTCCTCGTCGCCTCGCTCGTGACACGCGCCGAGCCGCGCGACCGCGCCGTCGAAGCGGCACGGGCGAAGGCGCGCTCGGCGGCGCGCTTCGGCAGCCACGCCGACTGATGCCGGCTCGCGTCGGAGCCCTCGTCGTTGCGCCGCTCACGCCCGAGGACCGGGTGCGCTGGCAGCGACTCTCGGAGGGCTACAAGACCTTCTACGCGACCGTTCTCGCCGATGCCGACTACGAGCGCACCTGGCAGCGCCTGCTCGGCGCCGATGCCGTGCACGCGCTCGGCGCGAACCTCGACGGCGCGCTCGTCGGCATCGCCCACTACTTCTTCCACGGCGGCGTC
>JAYVVB010000145.1:0-7344 GCA_043787455.1 Rhizobacter sp. | reverse complement strand
ATGACGACGTTGCCGCGGAACATGATCTCGCCCATCGTCTGGCCGTCGGCCGGCACCTCGGTCATCGAGGCAGCGTGCATCACCGTCATGCCTTCCTCGAGCACGTAGCGAACCCCCTGGCGACCGTTCAGGCGCGCCTGAACGGAGACCGACTCGCCCTGCCACGAGTCGCGCTTCACCGCGACCGCGGCCGGCCCGTAGACCTCGGTCAGGCCGTACACGTGCGTGAGGTCGAAGCCGATACGGGCCATGCCTTCGATCATCGCCGCCGGCGGCGCGGCGCCTGCGACCATCGCCCTCACCTTCTGCGTGATGCCGGCGCGCATCGACTCGGGCGCGGCGAGGAGCAGGTTGTGGACGATCGGCGCGGCGCAGTAGTGGTCGACGCGCTCGCTCCGGATCGCATCGAAGATCCCCTGGGCATCGATCTTTCGAAGGCACACATGCGTGCCGCCCAGTGCCGCGACGGTCCACGGGAAGCACCAGCCGTTGCAGTGGAACATCGGCAGAGTCCAGAGATAGCGCGGGTAGTGCGGCATCGTCCAGGTCGCCGCGTTGCAGATCGCGTTCAGGTAGGCGCCGCGGTGATGGGTGACGACGCCCTTCGGGTCGCCGGTCGTGCCCGACGTGTACGAGATGGCGATCGCGTCCCATTCGTCTGCCGGCAGGTCGAAGCGCGCAAACGGCTCGTGCGCTGCGAGCAGGGCTTCGTACTCGTGCGCGCCGAGCCGCTCCCCCGCGCCGGCGAACTCGCTGTCGCAGACGTCGATCACGATCGGCGTGCGGCCGTGGGTCTCGCGCAGGATGCGCAGCGCCGCAGACACGATCGGCGACAGCTCGCGGTCGGTGACGAGCACGGCGCACTCGCAGTGATTCAGCTGCCAGGCGATGAGCGGTGCGTCGAGCCGGGTGTTGAGCGTATTGAGCACCGCGTTCAGGGCCGGCACGGCGTAGTGCGCGTCGACCATCTCGGGGGTGTTGTGCAGCATGACGCTCACGGTCGTGCCGCGACCGACGCCGAACGACTTCAAGGCGGCCGCCAGGCGCGCAGCGCGGTCACGCGCCTCGCGCCAGGTGTAGCGACGCTTGCCGTGAACCACCGCTTCGAGATCGCCGAAGACCTCGGCGCTGCGCTCGACGAAACTGATCGGCGTGAGGGCGACGAAGTTGGCCGCGGTCTTGCCCAGCCCTTGCTCATAGATGCTCATGGTCGCGCCCGTCTCGTTCGCGGACCGTGCCGCTCGCCTCATGTTACGCGCGGCGAGCAGCGTCGTGAGGCGTGAACTAACCTGCCGAGGCGAGCGCCTGGTCGATGTCCCAGAGGATGTCGTCGACGTGCTCGAGCCCGACCGAGATCCGCACCATGTCGGGCGCGACGCCGGCCGCCTGCTGCTGCGCTTCGTCGAGCTGGCGGTGCGTCGTCGACGCCGGATGGATCACGAGCGTGCGCGTGTCGCCGATGTTGGCGAGGTGGCTCATCAGCTGCGCCGCCTCGATGAAGCGCACGCCGTCGGCCAAGCCTCCCTTGACGCCGAACGCGAGCAGGCCCGACGCGCCGGGCGCGCCGCCGACCGCGCGCATCTGGCGCGCGACGAGGCCGTGATCGGGATGCTCGGGCAGGCCCGGATAGTTGACCCAGCCGACGCGCGGATGCGCCTGGAGGAAGCGCGCGACCGCGAGCGCGTTGACGCAATGGCGCTCCATGCGCAGCGGCAAGGTCTCGATGCCTTGCAGGATCTGCCACGCGCTCGTCGGCGCCAGCGCGGCGCCGTAGACGCGCAAGGTCTCCATGCGCGCCCGCATCGTGAAGCTGAAGTCGCCGAAGGTCTCGAAGAACTTGACGCCGTGATAGCCCTTCGACGGCTCGGTCATGCCCGGGAACTTGCCGTTGTCCCACGGGAAGCGCCCGCTCTCGACCATCACGCCAGCGAGCGTCGTGCCGTGGCCGCCGAGATACTTGGTGGCGGAGTGGACGACGATGTCGGCGCCGAAGCGGATCGGGTTGCACAGAAATGGCGACGGCACGGTGTTGTCGACGATCAGCGGCACGCCCTGCGCGTGGGCGACGTCGGCGACGGCCTGGATGTCGAGCACCGCGAGGCTCGGATTGCCGAGGCTCTCGGCGAAGACGGCGCGGGTCGTCGGCCGCATCGCCGCGGCGAAAGCGTCGGGCGAGGCGACGTCGACGAAGCTCGTCTCGATGCCGAGCCTGGCGAGGTTGACGGCGAGCATGCTGACGCTGCCGCCGTAAAGCGCGCCCGCGGCGACGATGTGATCGCCCTGCTGCAGGAGAGTCATGAGGGCCATCGCCTCGGCCGCCATGCCGCTCGCCGACGCGAGTGCGGCGCGTCCGCCTTCGAGCGCGGCGACGCGTTCCTCGAGCACCGCGACGGTCGGATTCGAGAGGCGCGAATAGACGTTGCCGAAGGTCTGCAGGTTGAAGAGGCTCGCGGCGTGATCGGCACTGTCGAAGACGAAGCTCGTCGTCTGGTAGATCGGCACGGCGCGCGCACCCGTCGCGGCATCGGGGATCTGGCCGGCGTGGATCGCCAGGGTCTCGGGCTGGAAGCGGTGGTCGGCCAACGGTACTTGCTTCGGATGTCGCGCTCAGACCGGCCGGCGCGCGGAGATCACGCCAGTGTTGACGCCGGCCCAGCTCAGGCCGCCGAAGAGGCGTGCGTGCTCGATCTTGACACAGCGGTCCATGACGACGTCGAGCCCGGCCGCAGCCGCGAGCGCGGCGGCCTCTTCGTTCTTCACGCCGATCTGCTGCCAGAGGCACTTGGCGTGGATCGCGACGGCCTGCTCGGCGATGGGCATCACATCCCCTGTGCGGCGAAAGACGTCGACGATGTCGACCGGAACGTCGATCGTCGCGAGGCTGGCGTGGCAGCGCTCGCCGAGGATCTCGTCGTAGCGCGGGTTGACCGGAATGATCCGGTAGCCGTGCTCCTGCATGTACTTCGCGGCGAAGAAACTCGGCCGGTGCCATTCGGCGGACAGGCCGACGACGGCGATCGTCCGGCTCGTGCGCAGGATGCGGCGAAGGGTCGCGATGTCGTCGGCCATGGAGCGAGGTCGGCCCGGCGACGGGCCGATGAGGGCGACCTTAACCGAAACGTCGCGTGACGGTCAAAGCGGCTCGGTCGCCACGACCGGCGCGACTGGGCCGGCGGCACTCGCGTCGCGTGAAGGCTCGACCGCAGGCGCGGGCACGCGAGTCGTCGGCTGCGCCACGCCTGTGCGGCTCTCGCGCCACCAGTCAGGATGGGCGTGATGGCCGATCACCTCGCGGTGCAGCCTCGTCGTCGCGCTGCGGCTCGAGAGAATGCGCAGGCGCTCATCGACGTCGAGGGCCGCCGGACCTTCGCGCAAGCCTCGTTCGACGAGCGCCGCTTCGATGCTGGCCTTCGCGCCGTCATGAGCGTGTCGCTCGGGGATCGCTGCAAGGACTCTGGCGTACGCGGCGGCATCGGCGATCGCGCCGACGAAGGTGGTGCGCCGGCCCTCGACGTCGGCGGCGATGCGCTCGGTGTGACGCAGGACCTGCGGCACGCGCGTCTCCTCAGGCGCGAGAAGAAGGCCACGGCCCTTGAGCGAGCAGCCGAGCGTGACGCGACTCGTCAGCACCGACATCGGGATCGCGAACAGCAGGCCCGCGAGGATCGGCGAGAGCCACCACGGGAACGCCGCGCTGGTGGCGAGGATGGCCGCGATCCAGACGACGGCGAGCACCGTGTGGGCTCCGTGGCGTGCCCAAGCCTGCCGCCACGAGGTCGACGTGTCTTCTCGCGGTGGCGACTTCCAGTCGAGGCGCCAACCGGTGAGCGCGGCGAGCACGAACTGGGTGTGGAACAGCATGCGCACCGGCGCCAGCAGCAGCGAATGCCAGAACTCGATGAAGGCGCTCGCCAGGAGACGCCCGACACCGCCGAAGCGATCGGCCTGACCGCGCACGATGATTGCGAGCAACGACAAGGCCTTCGGCGCGATCAGGAGCACGCCGGTGAGCCCGAAGAGCGTCAGCATCAGCTGCAGGTTCGCCGTCGGCCAGATGGGGAACAGCTGGTATGGCTCGAAGAAGTAGGTTGGATCAGTGCCGGCGTGCTGGGCGAAGAGCAGCGTCGAGAGCATCAGGAACAACAGCCAGAGCGGCGACGAGGCATACGCCAGCACGCCGGTGAGGAACGCCGTGCGGTGCACGGCGTGCAGGCGCGGCTCGAACATCAGGCGCGAGTTCTGAAGGTTGCCGTGACACCAGCGCCGGTCGCGCTGTAGCTCCGCGAGCAGATTCGGTGGCACCTGCTCGTAGCTGCCTTCGACCTCGTCGGCGACCCACACCTTCCAGCCGGCGCGTCGCATCAGCGCTGCCTCGACGAAGTCATGCGACATGACCTCGCCCGACAGCGGCCCGCTACCCTGCAGGGGCGCGAGGCCGCAATGGGCCATGAACGGCGCGACGCGCAGGATCGCGTTGTGACCCCAGTAGTGCGACTCGCCGAGCTGCCAGAAGCGCATGCCGGCTGTGAAGAGCGGACCGTAGGCACGGGCGCTGAACTGCTGGATGCGCGCATGCGCGGTCTCGTGGCCGGCGGCGCGCGGCGCGGTCTGGATGATGCCGGCGTCGTCGTCGGCCTCCATCATCCGCACCAGCGTCGTCAGGCATTCGCCGGTCATGACGCTGTCCGCGTCGAGCACCACCATGTAGCGATAGGCCGCGCCCCAGCGCCGGCAGAAATCGGCGACATTGCCGGCCTTGCGCTTGGTGCGCAGGCGCCGCCATCGGTAGTGGACGCGCAGCGCATGCGCATCGTCGCCGGCCGCCGCGGCGATGCGCGTGGCGAGGTCGTGCCACGCAGCGTGCTCGGCGGCACGGATGTCGGGGTCGGAGGTGTCGCTGAGGACGTAGACGTCGAAGTTCGCGGACTCGCCGGTCGCGAGCAGCGAGTCGATGGTCGCGCCGAGACCGCCGAAGACCGTCGGTACGTGCTCGTTGCAGATCGGCATGACGATCGCCGTGCGCGCGCCCGGGTCAAGCGGACGCACCGGCTCGTCGGCGAGGCGATGCGTGAGCGAGCTCCGGCCTGGCCGGAACATGAGGACGCCTGCGCCAATGAGGCCGGTCCAGAAGCCGGCGGAGATCCAGGCGAAGAGCACGCCAAAGAGGAGCAGCAGGGCCTTCTCGGCGAGTGCCGAGCCGCCTTCCGGCAGCACTTCGACCATCGCGTGCGTGCCGACGAAGGCGCCGATCGTCACCAGGACGAGCAGCACGAGCCGGCGCAGCATCAACGGCCGGACATCGCCGCGACGCATCGGCACGACCGCAGGCGTTCGGCCGAGGAGTCGCTGCCACGGACGCGCGAGCAGGGGTCCGCCCCACGGCATCGACGGCATCGTGCCGCGCACCAGGCGGGGATGCGCCTCTAGCGACGTCACGGCTTGTCGGCCTCTGCGGGAAGGATGTAGCTCCATGTTTCGGTGAGAGTCGTTTTCTGTTGCTTCAGGTAGGCCCGCAATTCGACCGGCTTGGCAGCATCGTTGCGCTTGAACCGGACCGTCATCCGCCACGCCCCGGTGACTGGGTTCTTGAACAGATTGCGCTCGCGGACCTCTGCATTGGCATCGACCCAGATCACCGGTTCGACGTCGCTCGCGGATGCGAGCGAGCGCAAAGCCGGACCGTCGAAGTCGACCACATAGTTGATCTCGCCCTCTGTGCGCTTGGCGACGAAACCGCGGCCGCGTCGCGTCTGGACCGTCCAGCCCTTGTCGGCAGGTGCCGTGCCCGCGCCTTGCCAGTGGATCCGGTAGGCGAAATCGAACGGCTTGCCCGGCTGGGGTGCGCCCTGGGGAACCCAGAACGCGACAATATTGTCGTTGGTCTCGTCGGGCGTGGGGATCTGCACCAGCTCGATCCTGCCGGCGCCCCAGAGACCGATCGGCTCGATCCAGGCACTCGGGCGTCGCTCGTACTGGGCTTCGGGATCTTCGTAGCTCGAGGGCGACCGGTCTCGTTGCATCAGGCCGAAGCCGCGCGGGCTCGCGAGGCCGAACGAGGTGACCAGCAGACGACGCGGATTGACGAGCGGTCGCCAGATCCACTCGCCGTCGCTGCCTTCGATCGACAAGCCGTCGGAGTCGTGCACCTCGGGCCGGTAGTCGTCGTGTCCGGGCTGGTTCTCGCCGAAGGCGTACATGCTCGTGAGCGGCGCCAGGCCGAGCTTTGCGATCTTCTCGCGCGCGAAAAGCCGCGCCGTGACGTTCACGACGGTTTCGTTGCCCGGCGTGAGCACGAAGCGGTAGGCGCCCGCTACCCGGCGCGAATCGAGCAGGCCGTAGATCGTGAGCGAGGTTGCGCCCGGGCGGGGGCGCTCGATCCAGAACTCGACGAAGCGCGGAAATTCCTCGCCTTCGGCCGCCGCGGTGTCGACGGCCAGCCCCCGCGCCGAGAGGCCGTACGACTGTCCCTTGCCGACGGCGCGAAAGTAGCTCGCCCCCTGGAAGACCAGGACCTCGTCCTTGTAGCCGGGCTTGTTGATCGCGTAGTGGACGCGAAAGCCGTTGAAGCCCAGGCCGCGTAGCGTCTGCGGCTCGAACTTGTTTTTGCCGTAGTCGAACAGGGCCGGGTCGAACGCGAGCTCGCGGTTGCCCGACGGCTCGACGACGTTGATGCGGACCGGCTCGGGCACGGTGCGGCCCTGGTGGAAGAACATCAGCTCGAAGGGCAGCTTCTCGGCGCGCCAGAGCGCCTTCTCGGGACGAAAGCGGATGTCTCGATAGGCATCGTAATCGAGGTCGCGAATGGCCGCCGGCATGTTGATGACCGGGGCCTGGTAGGGCCTGGCGGCGAGGCCGCCCGCGCGTGCCGCGACGTCGTCGAGGCCGAAGGCCCAGGCGGCCGGCATCGCGACCAGGGCCAGCACGGCAATGCAAAAGCGTTTGGCGATCGAGAGCGAAAAAGCGGTCATTTTTTTCGGATCGAAGGCATGGGCCGGTGGTCGCTTTCGCCAACGCACTACTACAAATGGGGACGAATCAGCCCGTTTCACGTCCGCTGCCGCGTTCCAAAACGAAATCGCCCCACGGCAAGCCGTGGGGCGAAGCAAGACGAAGGCCCGCCTGTCGCGTCCGCGACCAGCGGGCCATAGGTCAGGCGTGCTTGCGGTCGAAGAACTGCTCGTCTTCGGTCGAGCCCTTGAGGGCGCCGGTCGAGGCGTCGCGTTCGATCGTCGTGGTGACGGCGTCGAAGTAGCCGGTGCCGACCTCGCGCTGGTGCTTGACGGCTGTGAAGCCCTTTTCCGCGGCAGCGAATTCGGCCTCCTGCAATTCGACGAACGCGCTCAT
>JAYVVB010000144.1:0-2733 GCA_043787455.1 Rhizobacter sp. | reverse complement strand
GCGCTTTCACTGTCTCGCTGTGCACCGGGCCGCGCCGGACGTCGTCGAGGACGATGACCGTCGGCCCGTCCCGGTGCGTGTGCGACGGCCCCATCGTCGCCAGCACGGCGACGGCGATCGCCTGCAGCGCGATCAGCAACGCGAGCGCGACGACGACGAGCCGGATCGCGGCAGCCAAGGAACGTCGAATGGCGAAGAGGTACACGCGTCGAGTATGTCAGCCGAACGCATCGTCTAAGTGACACGCGCCGCCGCGGATGCAGACGCCGACGCAGGCGCGGCAGACGCCGATCAACCGTGTCGCTGCGCCGTCCCGCAATCGACCTGGATCAGCTCGCGCCGCGCACCGTCGATGCGCACGGCGGTGAGCTTGTCGCCCCAGGCGCAGCCGGTGTCGATGCCGAGCAGGTCGGCGCGGTCGACGAGCCCGAGCGACGACCAGTGGCCGAACGCGATCGGCGTGCCTGCGGTCTTTCTCCCGGGTGCGTCGAACCACGGCCGGAAGCCGGGCGGCGCGGCGTGGGCGCCGTCCTTGGTCTCGAACTCCAGCCTGCCGTCGGCGGAAACGAAGCGGGCGCGGGTGAGCGAGTTGAGGGTGAAGCGCAAGCGCTCGTCGCCGGCGAGCGACTCGCTCCAGCGTGAGGGCTCGTTGCCGAACATCGCGTCGAGGAACTGGCGCCGCGGTCGCTCGCGCAGGGCCGTCTCGAGCTCGCCGGCCAGGTGCAGTGTCAGCGCCAGATCCCATTGCGGCACGACGCCCGCATGCAGCATCAGCCAGCCGTGCTCGAACACGGCCATGCGGCGATGGCGCAGCCAGTCGAGCCAGGCCTCGCGGTCGGGCGCGTCGAGGATGTCGTCGATCGTGTCGCTGCGATGACGCGGTCGCACGCCGGCGGCGACGGCGAGCAGGTGCCAGTCGTGGTTGCCGAGGACGCAGGTCGCGGCGTCGCCGAAGTCGCGCAGGCGACGGAGCGTCGCGAGCGACCCCGGGCCTCGATTGACGAGATCGCCGAGGACGTAGAGCCGGTCGCGCGAGGGCGAGAAGGCGATCGCTTCGAGCAGGCGGTCGAGCGCGTCGGCACAGCCCTGGATGTCGCCGACCAAGTAGTTCATGGGTCGATTCTGCTACGCTGACCTCCCGCCTACGCCCGCGCTCGCATGGACGTTGCCCTCCTGCTCTTCTTGCTTTTCCTGAATTCGCTGTTCGCCATGTCGGAGATGGCGCTCACCGCCAGCCGCAGGGCGCGGCTGCAGGTGATGGTCGAGGCGGGCGACTCGGGCGCCACCCACGCGATGGCGCTGCACGACAACCCGACCAAGTGGCTGTCGGTCGTGCAGATCGGCATCACCTCGATCAGCGTCCTCAACGGCATCGTCGGCGACGCCGCCTTCTCCGCGCCGTTCGCTCACTGGCTGCACGAGACCTTCGCGCTGCGCGACCGCGTCGCCGAAGTCGCGGCGACGGCGATGGTCGTCGTCACCATCACCTTCCTCAGCATCGTCTTCGGCGAGCTCGTGCCCAAGCGCCTCGGCCTGATGTATCCCGAGACGATCGCGCGCCTCGTCGCGCGGCCGATGGAGTGGCTGTCGGTCATCGTCCGGCCGTTCGTGAGGCTGCTCTCGTGGTGCACCGAGGCGACCTTGAAGCTGATGGGCATCCGCGGCGACCCGGATCGGAGCGTGACGGAAGAGGAGATCGCCGCCAGCCTCGAGGAAGGGCTTGATGCCGGCGTGATCGAGGCGCAGGAGCACCAGATGGTGAGGAACGTCTTTCGCCTCGACGACCGCCAGGTGGGTTCGATGATGATCCCGCGCGGCGAGATCGTCTGGCTCGAGGCGGCCAGCACCGCCGCCGACGTGCTGCGCGTCATCGGCGACGCCGAGCATTCGCGCTACCCGGTCTGCCGCGGCGGCCTCGACGACGTGCTCGGCGTCATCAGCGCGCAAAAGCTCCTGCAGCAGGCGATCGAGGGCAAGGCCTTCGCCGTCGATCAGGACGTGACTCCGCCGGTGTTCGTGCCCGAGACGCTCTCGGGCATGGAGCTGCTCGAGCACTTCCGCGCCTCGAGCGCGCAGATCGTCTTCGTCGTCGACGAGTACGGCGAGGTGCAGGGCATGATCACCGTGCGCGACGTTCTCGAGGCCATCACCGGCGAGTTCGCGACCGAGACCGCTTCCGACTCGTGGGCGGTGCAGCGCGACGACGGCAGCTGGCTCTTCGACGGCCTCATCCCGACGCCGGAGCTGAAGGATCGGCTCGGCCTGAAGGAGCTGCCGGAGGAGGACCGCGGCCGCTACAACACGCTCGCCGGGATGATCATGCTGCTCCTCGGACGTCTCCCGGACGAGGCCGACTCGGTCGAGTGGGAAGGCTGGCGCTTCGAGGTCGTCGACCTCGACGGCAAGCGCGTCGACAAGGTGCTGGCCTCGGCGCTGGCCGCGCAGCCGGCGCGGAGACAGGCGGCTCATTCGTGAAGGCGATCCGACCATGACCGCGCCGCTCTTCGAGCGCACGCTGGCTCGTACAGCGATGCTCGACGTCTTCGCCGACGCCTCGCTCGTCGAGGCGATGCTGACGTTCGAGTCGGTGCTCGCCGAGGCCGAGGCGGCGGCGGGCGCGATTCCGGCGAGCGCCGTCGCGTCGATCGTGGATGCGTGCAGGGCGCCGTTCGACATCGAAGCGCTGGTCGCCGAAGCACGCACTGCTGGAAGCCTCGCCATCCCGCTCGTCAG
>JAYVVB010000143.1:0-4685 GCA_043787455.1 Rhizobacter sp. | reverse complement strand
GCGCTGCTGGTGTCGCTCGGCTCGTGGCTGATGTTCCCGAACAGCTTCATTAGCTTCGGCGTCCTGCACGCGATCGGGGTCATGCTGATCGTCGTCCGCTTCACGACGTCGTGGGGCGCCTGGCGCTGGCCGCTCGGGCTCGTCGTCATCCTGCTGCCGCACTTGTTCGCCGATCCGCTCTTCGATTCGCGCTGGACCAACTGGGTCGGCCTCGTCACGCACAAGCCCGTCACCGAGGACTACGCACCGATCCTGCCGTGGCTCGGCGTCGTCTGGTGGGGCGCGGCCGCGGCCGAGTGGTTGATCGGGCATCGCCCGTCGGTGCTGAAGGGCCACTTGCCCGGCGCGGCGCACCCGCTCGCCGTCCTCGGCCGATGGAGTCTCAGCTTCTACATGCTGCACCAGCCGGCGCTGATCGGCCTGCTCTGGCTCGTCGTCACGCTGCGGCACTAGTCGCGGCCCTACCATCCTCCATGGCGACGCAGACCCTGTTCGGCTTTCACGCGGTGACGGTGCGCCTCAAGACCGCGCCGCGCTCGGTGCTCGAGGTTCACGTCGACCCGCAGCGGCGCGACCAGCGCATGCGCCAGCTGGTCGCTCGCGCCGGGGACGCCGGCGTGCGCCTGGTCGAGAGCGATGACGCTCGCCTCCGGTCGCTCGCCGGCAACGATCGCCATCAGGGCGTCGTCGCCCGCGTCGATGCGCTCGTGCGCAGTCATTCGCTCGATGAGACGCTCGAGGCGGTCGACGCGCGCGGCGAGCCGGCGCTGGTCCTGGTCCTCGACGGCGTCACCGATCCGCACAACCTCGGCGCCTGCCTGCGTGTCGCCGACGGCGCCGGCGCGCATGCTGTCGTCGCGCCCAAGGACCGCGCGGTCGGCCTCAACGCGACCGTCGCCAAGGTGGCGAGCGGCGCCGCCGAGACGGTGCCGTACTTCATGGTCACCAACCTCGCGCGGACGATCGGCGAGCTGAAGGAGCGCGACATCCGCGTCGTCGGTACCGCCGAAGACGCGCCGCGCTCGATCTACGAGCTCGACCTCACCGGCCCGGTCGCGCTCGTCTTCGGCGCCGAAGGCAGCGGCCTGCGCCAGCTCACGGCGAAGAGCTGCGACGAGCTCGTCCATCTGCCGATGCGCGGCGCGGTGGAAAGCCTCAACGTTTCGGTGGCGAGCGGCGTGTGCCTGTACGAGGCGGCGCGGCAGCGACTGGCGCAGGCGGCGCGCGCAGCCGTCGCGACGAAAGCCTGAAGAGGTCCCACCATGCCGGTCATCGAAGTCACCCATCCGCTGGTCCGCCACAAGATGGGTCTGTTGCGCGAAGCCGATCTCTCGACCAAGAGCTTTCGCGAGATCACGGCCGAGCTCGGCCGGCTCCTCACTTACGAGGCGACCGCTGATTTCCCGCTTGAGCGCGCGACAGCGACGGGCTGGAGCGGGCCGGTCGACGTCCAGAGGATCAGCGGCAAGAAGGTGACGGTCGTGCCGATCCTGCGCGCGGGCCTGGGCATGCTGCAAGGCGTGCTCGACACGATCCCGAACGCGAAGGTCAGCGTCGTCGGCATCGCCCGCAACCACGCCACGCTGCAGCCCGAGCCGTATGTCGATCGTCTCGCCGGCGGGCTGGCCGAGCGAACGGCGATCGTCCTCGATCCGATGCTCGCCACCGGCGGCTCGATGATCTCGGCGGTCACGCTGCTCAAGAAGCGCGGCGCGACCGATGTGCGCGCGCTCGTGCTCGTCGCCGCGCCCGAGGGCATCGCCGCGCTCACTGCGGCACATCCCGACGTGCGCTGCTGGACTGCCGCGATCGACAGCCACCTCGACGCCAACGGCTACATCATCCCCGGCCTCGGCGACGCCGGCGACCGGATTTTCGGAACCCGCTGAAGCTCGCGCTCAGACCCAGCCGAGCGCGCCGACGACGGCGCCGAAGGCGACGATCCACATCGGGCTGATGCGCGTGCCCAGCATGACGCAAATCGTCACGGCAATCACCGCGAGAGCGCCGAGCGGATGCGAGCCGTCGCCGACGTAGGGTCGCGCCAGCAGCCAGCCGGTGGCGACGAGCAGGCCGATCGTCAGTGGCGTCATGCCGGTCGTGAAGGCGCGCATGCCTCGCGCCTCGCGCCGGCGCGATCCCCAGCGCGTCGCGAAGAGCGTGAGCGCGGTCGAAGGCAGCAGCGTGCCGCTCATCGTCGCGAGCGCGCCGAGCGGGCCGGCGACGTTCCAGCCGATCACCGCGACGAAGAGCACGTTCGGTCCGGGCGCGGCCTGGGCGATCGCGACCGAGGCGCTGAACTGGGCATCGGTGATCCAGTGGTGCTCGGCGACGACGTAGCGGTGCATGTCGGGCGCGGTCGTGATCGCGCCGCCGACGGCGAGCAGGCTCAGGACGAGGAAATGGGCGAACAGGCCCAGCAGGTCGGCGCCGGAGAGTGCCGTGTGCAGCATCGTCATTTCGAGCGAAGGTAGGCGAGGGCGACGGCGCACGCGCCGAGCCCGACGATCACCCAGACCAGCGGCCAGCGCAGCAACGCGATGGCGACGAAGGTGAGCGCTGCGAACGCGATCGCGAGCGGCAAGCCGAGACGGTTGGTGCCTAGCGTAGCCACGAGCTTTGCGGCCGTCGCGATGATCAACCCGGCGGCGACTGCGCCCATGCCGCGCAGTGCGCCCGAGACGAAGGCGATGCGCGCGAACTCGCTGTACGCCGCCGCGAGCGCCAGGACGATGACCAGCGGCACGACGAGCATGCCGCCGACCGCGGCGGCGGCACCGCGCAGGCCGAAGAAGCGGTCGCCAAACATCAGCGCGAGGTTGACGACGTTCGGCCCGGGCAGCACCTGGCTGAGCGAGAACATCTCGACGAACTCCTCGCGCGTGAGCCAGCGTTTGCGCTCGACGAGCTCGCGCTGGGCGACCGCGAGGACACCGCCGAAGCCCTGCAGCGCGAGGCGGTTGAAGGTGAAGAAGAGATCGCCGATCGAGGCCGGTCGCATCGTGGCGATCGGTGCCGGCGTCGCGTCGTCGCTCGCCACCCCTTCCTTCGCGCCGCTCATGCGCGCGACCGCCGCAACGCACGCCCGGCCCAGACGCTGAGCGCGAGCCACGCCAGGCCGACGAAGCTGAGGCCGATCCAGCCGGCGAGGAGGGGCGCGCCGAAGCACATCACGACCGCTGCGGCGGCGACGAGCTGTCCGGCGACGAAGATCGACATGACGAGCGACTGCGCGATGTCGTTGAGCGTGCCGAAGACGACCATCACGCCGCAGCCGATCACGAAGTTGCCGAAGAGGAGCGACCCCTGACCTGCGCGCCGCCACGCGCCACCGCGTCGCTCAATGCCGCACCCTGAGCGCCTCGGGATTGACGATGTTCGTCGGCCGGCCTTCGATGAAATTGACCACGTTCTCGAACGCGGCGCGGAAATACATCTCGTAGCTGTCCTGCTCGACGTAGCCGATGTGCGGCGTGCAGATCACGTTCTCGAGCCGCAGCAGGAGGTGACCGGCCAGGATCGGCTCGACCTCGAAGACGTCGATCGCCGCCATACCCGGCCTTCCGCGGTTCAGCGCAGAGACGAGCGCGCCTTCCTCGATCAGCTCGGCGCGCGAGGTGTTGACGAGAAGCGCCGTCGGTTTCATGCGCGAGAGCGCGTCGAGCTTGACGATGCCGCGGGTCGAGTCGTTCAGGCGCAGGTGCAGCGTCAGCACGTCGGCGGCCTCGAAGAACGCTTCCTGGCTCGCGGCCGCCTCGTGGCCGTTGATCTTCGCCCGCTCGCGGCTCGCTTCGCTGCCCCACACCATGACCCGCATACCGAAGGCCTGACCGTAGCCGGCGATCAGCTGGCCGATCTTGCCGAAGCCCCAGATGCCGAGCGTCTTGCCCCTCAGCACCATGCCGATACCGAAGTTCGGCGGCATCGACGCCGCCTTCAGTCCCGACTGTTGCCAGGCGCCGTGCTTGAGCGTGCCGATGTACTGCGGCAGGCGCCGCATCGCCGCCATGATCAGCGCCCAGGTGAGCTCGGCCGGCGCCACCGGCGAGCCCGCGCCTTCGGCGACGGCGATGCCGAGCCGCGTGCAGGTCTCGACGTCGACGTGCGAGCCGACCTTGCCGGTCTGCGAGATGAGCTTGAGCTTGGGCAGCTTCTCGAGCAGCTGGCGCGGGAAGTGGGTGCGTTCGCGGATCAGCACCAGCATCTCCGCGTCGCGCAAGCGCACCGATAGCTGGCCGATGCCCTTGACGGTGTTGGTGAAGACCTTGGTGTTGATGTGCTCCAGGAGCGACGCGCACTTGAGCTTGCGCACGGCATCCTGGTAGTCGTCGAGGATGATGATGTTCACGGGAGCAAGGTTCGAGAAGTCGCGGCTCGCCTCGAGCAAGAGCCGTGCGTCATTGTGCACGGCCCTCGCCGCGGGGCTACGATTCCGCCTTTGCCCGCCCTGAGGAAACGCGATGACCATTTCCATGCATTCGGCGAGCGTGCCGATCTTCGTTCGCATGCTCGGCAACCTGTCGACGTGGCTCGACAAGGCCGCGGCCCACGCGACCGAGAAGAAGTTCGAGCCGTCCGTGTACCTCTCCGCCCGACTCGCGCCGGACATGCTGCCGATGTCGGCGCAGATCCAGATCGCTTGCGACACGGTCAAGTTCTGCGTCGCTCGCCTCGCCGGCGTCGAA
>JAYVVB010000142.1:0-2738 GCA_043787455.1 Rhizobacter sp. | reverse complement strand
GGCCACGAAGCCCATGTCGTCACCGAGCTCGCGCTGGAAGATGTGGTGGATGTTGTAGAACGAGGTCGTGGCGTCGATCGACTTCGCCTTCAGCGCCGCGAGCTTCGAGTTCGCGTCGATGTTGACCCAGGTGACCGAGTTCGCATCCATGCCGTTGGCCTTGGCGAGTGCCGGCCAGATCGTGCGTGCGCCGTCGCCGGCGGGGTTGCCGATCTTCTTGCCGGCGAGGTCCTTCACCGACTTGATGCCCGAGCTCTTCAGCCAGTACAGGCCCTGAGGCGAGTTGGCGTAGACGTTGAAGACGCCCACCGTGTCGGCGCCCTTGCCGCGCAGCGTCAGGGCGTTGGGCATGTCGGCGAGGCCGATCGGGTTGGCGCCGGCCGCGACCTTCTGCACCGCGACCGCGGAGCCCTTGCCCGGCTCGAGGTTGACGTCGAGACCGGCGTCCTTGTACCAGCCCATCTTCTTGGCGTAGTAGTAGGGCGCGTGGTCGCCACCCGGCACCCAGTTGAGGATGAAGTCGAGCTTCTGCTGGGCGAAAGCGGGAGCAGCGCCCAGGGCCGAGGCGACGGCAGCGGCGACCAGGGCGAGGCGGCGAAATGAGGTCATGTCGGTTCCCAAAGGCGTTGGAGCGTCGGCCTCAGTCTAGCGAGGGCACCCGCGATCCCGGGAGAGCAATGACCCCGATGGGCCGGCCGACGGACGACTCACGGCCCTATGATCGGCCCGGCTTTTCGCCGTCCCGTCTCGCCGTCCCGATTCCTCGTCACGTGCTGTCGCCTCGCCGATGAGTCCTTCTCCCAACCGCTGGTCGCGCCCGCTGATGGCGGTGACGTCGCACCTCGCGCTGCTGTTCGTCTGGTATCTCTTCGTCAAGTTCGGCGACGTGCCGAAGTTCGTCATGCCGTCGCCCGTCGACACGGCCAAGACGCTGGCCGCGTCCAACTACAACTGGTGGGGCAACGTGTACGTCACGGCCACCGAGATCTACGGCGGCTACGTCATCGCCCTCGTCGTCGGTGTGCTGCTCGCGCTCGCCTTCACGTGGTCGAAGTCGCTCGAAGCGCTGACGATGCCGCTGCTCGTCAGCCTCAACATGATCCCGAAGGTCGCGCTCGGGCCGCTGATCATCGTCTGGTTCAAGTACGGCGTCGTGCCGAACATGCTGATCGCGTTCTCGATCTGCGTCTTCCCGATTCTGCTGACGACCGTGCGCGGCCTGCGCGAAGTCGAGCCCGATCTCCTCGACCTCGTCAAGAGCCTGAAGGGCTCGCGCTGGCAGACCTTCGTCAAGATTCAGTTGCCGGGCTCGCTCCCCTACATCTTCTCGGGCATGAAGGTCGCGGCGATCCTGGCCGTCGCGGGCGCCATCGTCGGCGAGTTCCTGAGCTCCGACAAAGGCCTCGGCTACCTGATGCTGCAGGTGCAGGTGACGCTCGACACGGCGGCGATGTTCATGGCGGTGCTCCTGATCACGGCGATCGGCATGGTTCTCTACGGCGCCGTGCTGTTGCTCGAGCGCTGGCTGGTGGTGCCCGATGCTCGCGTCGGCTGAGATGGCGGAGCCGCCCTTCATCCACCTCGAGAACGTCGCCAAGACCTACGGCAGGGGCGCGAACGCGCACCTCGCCATCTCCGACGCGACCTTCGACGTGATGCCCGGCGAGCTCGCCTGCCTCGTCGGACCGTCGGGCTGCGGCAAGAGCACGCTGCTCAAGATCCTGGCGGGCCTGCATCCGCACGACGCCGGCACCGTGACGATCGGCTCGGCGTCGAATCCGTTCGATCCGACGAAGGACATCGGCATGGTGTTTCAGCAGCCGCTGCTGCTGAAGTGGCGCACGATCATCGACAACGTCCTCCTGCCGGCCGAGATCCTCGGCCTGCCGATGAAAGAGAGCCGCGAACGCGCGAAGGACCTGCTCGCGCTCGTCGGCCTGAGCGACGCGGCGGCCAAGCGTCCCTACGAGCTCTCGGGCGGGATGCAGCAGCGCGCGTCGATCGCGCGCGCGCTCGTCCACGATCCCAAGCTCGTGCTGATGGACGAGCCCTTCGGCGCACTCGACGCGCTGACGCGCGAGAAGATGAACCTCGAGCTGCTGCGCATCTGGAAGGAGTCCGGAAAGACGATCCTCTTCGTCACCCACGGCATCTCGGAGGCGGTGTTCCTCGGCACCCGCGTCGTCGTCTTCACCGCCGGTCCGGCGCGGATGGCCGACGATTTCGCGATCGACCTGCCGTATCCTCGCACGCTCGACATGAAGACGCACGAGGCCTTCGGCGTCTACACGCGCAGGGTCTACAAACTGCTGGGGATGGAGTGAGCCGCGCCGCGACTCACGACACGCGCATCTTCAGCGCGTGGTCGTAAGGAAGCGCGGGCACCGCGAACTCGACGCCGTTTTTCACGTAGTGGAGCGCGCAGGCGCGGCGCCAGCGCGAGCTGTGGTTGGGACCCGACTGATGAAAAGTGTTGCCGTGGTGAAAGCTCACGCCGCCCTTACGCACCGGCGCCGGCGTCATCGGTTGCTTGTCGAGCACGTCCGGCGGCAGCTGCAGGTTGAACGGCTCGGCCTCGGGCGCGACGTGGTCGTAGACCGGGCCGGCGTTGGTGCCGTCGCCGAAGTAGAGGCAGCCGTTCTCGAGCGTCGCGTCGTCGAGCGCGATCCAGGCCGTGACGATGCCGTCGCGATCGGTCGGGCCGAAGTAAAAGTTGTCCTGGTGCGCCGGCTTCGGCC
>JAYVVB010000141.1:0-3787 GCA_043787455.1 Rhizobacter sp. | reverse complement strand
GAGCACGCCGTCTTCACGCCCGACGGTCGCTTCGTCTTCGTGAGCGCCGAAGACGGCCAGGCGGTCGACATCATCGACGTCGCGCAGCGGGCCGAGGTCGCGCAGATCCCGGTCGGCGTGCGCCCGCGCGGCATCGCCTTCTCGCCCGACAGCAGCCGCGCCTACGTGGCCGCGGAGACCTCGAACGAGCTCTACGTGATCGACGCACGGGCATTCACCGTGCTGTCCCGGATCAAGGCCGGCCTGCGCAGCAACGGCGTCGCGGTGCATCCCGACGGCACGCGCGTCTATGTCTCGAACGGCGGTGACGCGACGGTGTCGGTGATCGACGTTGCGAGCGGCCGCGTCGTCGCGACCGTGCCGGTCGGGCAGCGCCCCTGGAACATGGCCGTCACGCCCGACGGGCGAAAGCTCTACGTCGCCTGCGGACGCTCGGGCAGCGTTTCCGTCATCGACACCGAGCGCAACGCGAAGATCGCCGAGGTCGCGACAGGCAAGCTGCCATGGGGCGTTGCCATCCGTTGACCGGGCACCTCAGCGCCGCACCCGTCGATCCGTCCCGCCCGGGCCTCTTCGCCCGCGCCGTCGAGCGATCGCGGGCGCGCCAGCTGCCGGGCCTCGTCGCGGTCGCAACGATGCTCGCGCCATGCCTTGCGTCCGCGGCAGACGCGCAGCCCGATCGCGACGGCGCCACGACCTTGGCGCCGGTCAGCGTCGTCGGCGTGACCCCGCTGCCCGGACTCGAGCTGCCGCAGGATCGGATCCCGGCGCCGGTGCAGACGGCAACGTCGGGCCAGATCGACCGCAGCGGCGCGCTCTCCGTCGCCGACTTCATGAGCCGCCGCTTCGGCAGCGTCCACGTCAACGAGATCCAGGGCAACCCGTTCCAGCCCGATGTCAGCTATCGCGGCTACACCGCGTCGCCCCTCCTCGGCACGCCGCAGGGCCTGTCGCTGTATGTCGACGGCGTTCGCCTCAACCAGCCCTTCGGCGACGTCGTCAGCTGGGACCTGTTGCCGCGCTCCGCGATCGCATCGATCGCCCTGATGCCGGGCTCGAATCCACTGTTCGGTCTCAACACGCTCGGCGGCGCGCTGGCGGTGCGCACCAAGGACGGCTGGACCCATCCCGGCAGGTCGCTGCAGCTCACGACGGGCAGCCACGGCCGGGCGCAGGCCGAGCTGGAGGTCGGCGGCAGCAACGCGCTCGGCCTGGCCTGGTACGGCACCGCCGAAGTCTTTCGGGACAGCGGCTGGCGCGACGACTCGCCGTCGCGCGTCGGCCAGGCGTTCGCCAAGGTCGGCTGGCGCTCGGGTGCGACGCAGGCGACGCTGACCGCCAGCACGACATCGACCGACCTGCACGGCAACGGCCTGCAAGACGAGCAACTCCTTGCCGCGCGCAGGGCGAGCGTCTACACCCGTCCCGACCAGACCCGCAATCGGGCCGACCTGCTGAGCCTGGCCCTCGCGCACGACCTGTCGGCGCGCTGGTCGGTGTCGGGCCACGTCTACCTGCGTCACATCGACACACGCACCCTCAACGGCGACATCAACGGCGACGCGCTCGACCAGGATGTCTACACGCTCACCCCAGCCGACCGGTCCGCGCTCGCCGCCGCGGGCATCGCGGCGCCCGGGTCCGTCGATCGCGCCACGACGCCCTTCCCGAGCCTGCGTTGCCTGGCCCGGGTGCTGCAGGCCGACGACATCGCACTTGCCTGCAACGGTCTGGTCCACCGCAGTCACAGTCGCCAGACGAACGGCGGCATCGCGGCGCAAACGAGCGGCCGCGTGACGGTCGGCGCCACGACGCATCAGGTCATCGCGGGCGCGGCGCTCGACGCGAGCCGGACGCGCTTCGTGCAGACCGCGCAGGCCGGCTTCCTCGCACCGGACCGAAGCGTCACCAGCGTCGATGCGTTCCTGCGCAGAGGAGGGTTCGCGGGCGGCGGCGTCGACAGCCTGGCCGACGGCGCAGTCGATCTCGCCGCTCGCACGCGGACCGCGAGCGTCTTCGGCACGGACACCGTATCGCTTCCCGACGACGTGCACGTCACCGTCTCCGCCCGCTATGACCGGACGACGGTGCGCAACCGCGACGCGCTGCGCAGCTCGCCCGATCCGGCCTCGCTCGACGGCGACCACGTGTTCTTGCGCCTCAACCCTGCTCTGGGCCTCAACTGGAACCCGAGCCGCGCCGCGCGGCTCTACGCCGGCTACAGCGAAGGCAGCCGCACGCCCACCGCCATCGAGCTCG
The DNA here is from genome assembly GCA_043787455.1 of Rhizobacter sp. Classification (GTDB taxonomy): domain Bacteria; phylum Pseudomonadota; class Gammaproteobacteria; order Burkholderiales; family Burkholderiaceae_C; genus Schlegelella_A. Next base: position 1,528 of record JAYVVB010000141.1, on the reverse strand, counting down.
GCTGTGCCAATCCGCAGCAGCCGTGCAAGCTGCCGAACGCGCTCGCCGGCGACCCGCCGCTGAAGCAGGTCGTGGCCCGGACGATCGAGGCGGGCGTCGTCGGCCAGGCCGCCGAAGCGACGACCTGGCGCGCCGGCGTCTTCCGCGGCTCGAACCGGAACGACCTGCTGTTCGTCAGCAGCGACGCGTCGGGTCACGGCTACTTCCGAAACTTCGGCCGGACTCGGCGCCAGGGCATCGAGCTCGGTGCCGCCACGGCCGCCGGACCCGTCTCGCTCGACCTCGCCTGGACTCTCCTCGACGCACGCTTTCGCAGCGGCGAGCGGGTGAGCGGCGCCGGCAACAGCAGCAACGACGCCGGCCCCGGCCTGCCCGGCTCGATCGCGATCCGCGCCGGCGACCGGCTCCCGCTCGTGCCGCGACAAATCTTCAAGGCCGGGCTCGCCGTATCGATCGATGCCCGCACACGCATCGACGCCGACCTCGTCGCCGTGTCCGCGAGCACGGCGCGCGGCAACGAGAACGGCGCCCACGTCGCCGACGGAACGTTCTACCTGGGGCCAGGCCGGTCGGCCGGGTACGGCGTCGTCAACCTCGGCATGGAGGTCGGCGCGACGCGCGGCCTCACCGCCTTCGGTCGCATCGGCAACGTCTTCGACCGCCACTACGCGACCGCGGCCCAGCTCGGCGCCACCGGCTTCGACGCGTCGGGACGCTTCGTCAGCCAGCCGCTGCCGGCCAACGCCGACGGGCTTTTTCCGCTGCGCAACTCGACCTTCTTCGCGCCGGGCGCGCCCCGGCTCTTCAGCGTCGGCATTCGCTACGCCTTCGATTGAGGCCGGCGCCCGGACGCGCGCGATCGAGGCGAATGTGCAGGCTCCTCGGGGAGAGCGGTGGGTCCACGCTATTCTCCCGGCCATGTACATGCGGTTCTTCGGCCTGAAGCAGCAGCCGTTCTCGCTCGCGCCCGATCCACGCTACCTCTACATGAGCAAGCGCCACCGCGAGGCGCTGGCGCACCTTCTCTACGGCGTCGGCGGCGGCGGCGGCTTCGTCCTGCTGTCGGGCGAGATCGGCGCCGGCAAAACGACCGTCTGCCGCTGCTTCCTGGAACAGATCCCGAAGCGCTGCAACGTCGCCTACATCTTCAATCCGAAGCTCACGGTGCTCGAGCTGGTGAAGTCGATCTGCGACGAGTTCCACGTGCCGGTCGTCGTCGCCGACGGCCAGCCGACGACGGTCAAGACCTACGTCGACGCGCTCAACGACTTCCTGCTGAAGACCCACGCCGTCGGCCAGAACAACGTCCTCATCATCGACGAGGCGCAGATGCTCTCGGCCGATGTGCTCGAGCAACTGCGCCTGCTCACCAACCTCGAGACCAACGAGCGAAAGCTGCTGCAGATCGTCCTCATCGGCCAGCCCGAGCTGCGCACGATGCTCGAGCAGCCCGAGCTGGAGCAGCTCGCGCAGCGCGTCATCGCCCGCTTTCATCTGAAGGCGCTGTCTTCGAAGGAGACCGAGCACT
>JAYVVB010000140.1:0-5088 GCA_043787455.1 Rhizobacter sp. | reverse complement strand
GCACGAAGCCACCCATGCCGCCGGCCAAGCCGACGATGCCGCTGACGGTGCCGATGTTGGTTGGGTAGTCCTCGCTGATGTATTTGAAAACGCTGGCCTTGCCGAACGCAAAGGCGATGCCTAGCGCAAACATCAATCCGGTAAACGCGTAGATGTTCAGGCCGACGTGAAAGGTTTTGGGGCCTGTCACTGTCAGAACCGTGAAGTCGGTCTGCGGATACGACAGCAGGAAAAGGCAGATCCAGCTGACCCACAGCACCCACCAGGTCACGCTGTGGGCGCCGTACTTGTCGGAGAACCAGCCGCCGACCGCGCGCAGCACGCCGCCGGGCAGCGAGAAGCAGGCCGCCAGCAGGGCGGCGGAGCGGATGTCGAGCTCGAACTCGCCGACGTAGTACTGCACCATCCACAGGCTCAGTGCCACGTAGCCGCCGAAGACGATGCTGTAGTACTGGCAGTACTTCAACACTTTTGGTTCCTTCAGCACCTTGAGCTGGTCGCTGAACCTGGTGCTCGACGGAACCAGGTGCGCCGGGTCGCTGGCGCTGAACATCCAGAACAGGGCCAAGGTGCCCAACATGATGGCGGCATAGACCATCGGCACCATCGTCCAGCCGAAGGCGACCAGCAGCGCCGGTGCGACGAACTTGTTGACCGCGGCGCCCGAGTTGCCGGCGCCGTAGACCCCCATCGCGAAGCCCTGCCGATTCTTCGGGAACCAGCGCGCCACGTAGGGTGTGCCGACCGAGAACGAACCGCCTGCCAAACCGACGAACAGGCCGATGACCAGGAAATGCCAGTACGCCGTGGCGTAGCTCATCATCCAGATGGCCGGCACGGTGGCCGCCATCAGCACGCTCATCACGATGCGGCCGCCGTACTTGTCGGTCCAGATGCCCAGTGGCACCCGGATCAGCGAGCCGGTGAGCACGGGCGTGGCGGTCAACAATCCGAACTCGGTGGCGTTGAGCCCCAGCGTCTTCTTGATCGGGATGCCGATCACGCCGAACATCATCCACACCATGAAGCACACCGTGAAGGCGAGCGTGCTGACCAACAGCACCGCCAGCGCCTGGCTCTTCTTTGTCATATTGCGGTCCACGTCCCTGACATGCGAGGACTGTAGGAATCGCCGCCGCCCGGCGGCATCGGTCAGAAGAGCTGCCCGACCGAGGCAGGAGAACTACCCGGCCGTGGCGGCCATCGTTCTGAAGAACTAGCGCGGCGAGAACGATGCGCGCGCTTGCGCCAGATCAATACCGAGTCAGCCGAGGCCGTGCTCGCTGGCGACCACGGCGGCCTGAACTCGGGACGTGAGTTCGAGCTTGCGCAGGATGTGCTGCACGTGGATCTTCACCGTCGTCCCGGCGATGCCCAGGGAGCGCGCGATCTCCTTGTTGCCCTGGCCACGGGCGATGCCGCGGAGGATGTCGAGCTCGCGTTGCGACAGGATGTCCAGCCTCGCCGCCGGCGGGGCGGGTGCCGGCGACTGCGGCGCCTGGCCAGCAGTCGCATCGCGATAAGCGGCAACGAGCTTGCCCGTCATTTCCTCGGCGACGACGTTCTCGCCGCCCATCACCCGGCGGATGGCCGTCGACAACGCATCGCCCTCGATGGTCTTGAGCAGGTAGCCGCAGGCACCGCCGCGAAGCGCCGCCGAGAGATCGCGCTCGTCTTCGCTGACCGTCAGCATCAACACGCGAACCCCGGGCGCTGCCTCGAGCAGCGCCGGCAGCGCATCGACTCCGTTGACACCGGGAAGGTGGTTATCGAGCAGGATGAGGTCGGGCTTCAACTCCTCGGCCCGACGTTGCGCCTGCGACGCATCGCCTGCGTCGCCGACCACCTCGAACTGCCGGTCGCGTTGCAGCAAGGCGGTGAGGCCGCGACGGAACAGCGTGTGGTCGTCCACCACGAGAATGCGGATCTTGTCTGTCGAGGAGGTCATCGGAGGTCAGGCCGCGGATCGCCGGTCCGCGGCAGCGGAAGCCGACACGCCCGAGTTCGCAGGCAGGGTCAGCACGACCGAGGTGCCGCGGCCCGGCGAGGACAGGACCTCGAAGTGGGCGCCCAACCGCTCGGCCCGCTCCGCCATGATGCGCAGGCCTACGTGGGTTTCGTCGACTTCACCCTCCCGGGTTGAAAAGCCCGAGCCGTCGTCGCGCAGTTCCAGGCGCCACTGCGGCTGCTGCTGCACGTCGAGCCAGACCTGCCCCGCGCGCGCGTGCTTGCGAACGTTCGACAGCGCCTCCTGGACGATGTGCAGTACCTGTATCTGCGTGTCCGGCCCCAGGGGCAACCCCTGGCCGGACATGTGCAAAACGGTCTTCAACCCGGTCTGGTGCTCGAACTTGCGCAGCGTGGTCATCAACGCCGGCTCGATGTTCTCTGCATTGGCGCGAGTACGAAAGTGGATCAACAACTCGCGCACGTCGCCGTAGCTTTCTCGCACGCCCAGGTCGATCTCGCCGAGGACATGGTCGACCTCCCGCGGATCGCCTTTGGCGATGGCGTCGCGCATCAGCTGGACCTGGATCTTCAGGAACGCCAGGGACTGCGCGATTGAATCGTGCAACTCGCGAGCCAGGAAGCCTCGCTCCTGTGAAACCGCGGCTTCCAGGCCCAGGGCATTGAGCCGCAGGTTGTCCATCGCGCCGGCCACCTGAACCGTGAGCGCTTCGAGCCAGGATCGCTCGGCCTCCGAGATCTCGATCTGGGCGTGATAGAAGAGATCGAGCTCGCCCATCAGTCGATCGTGCAATCGAATCGGGACGGAAACGATCGTTTCGAATCCGGCCCGGGCGCAGTGAAACATGCGCGGTGGCTGCATGTCGCGGATCGGAATCACGCGAGCGCCCGACGGCGCGTTGGGCAAGCCGCAGTGGCAGTCCGCTGCCGCCAAGCAGTGCTCGGCCGCCACCATGCTGGCCGGCAATCCGTGCGATGCCAGCATCAGGTATCGGCTGTTCGTCTCGTCGCTCCAGCGCAGCGCCACGCCATCGGCTCGCGCCATGTGTGCGACGGACTCGGTGAAGCGCGCGGCGAGCTCGTCGAGCGTGATTGCCCTGGTCACGAGGTTGGTGACCTCGTAGAGGCTCTCCAGGCGCTCGTGCTTTTCTTCCAGCTGCGCCGTCTTCTGGCGAACGCGGCTTTCGAGATTGCGGTACATGGACTGCAGTTGCGCCGCCATGGCGTTGAATCCGGTGGCGAGGGTCCCGAACTCGTCGGTGGTCACGCAATCCACCCGTGCTCCCAGGTCGCCGCCCTGAATGCGACCGATAGCCTGCTTCAGAAGCCCCACGGGCTCGAGCACGAACAGGTAGCCCGTGTAGAGCAGCACCGCCGCGCCGATCACGGCCAGCGTCATGAGCGCGAGTTGCAGCAGGTGCATCATCGCCGTCCAGCGCGACAGGTGAGTTTCGATCGCCCCGACGAACGCGTCGATGTGCGCAGCAAACTCGGTGACGACATTGGCGGCGACATCCTTGCGCATGGCCGGCGTGGATGCCGTCGCGAGCAGCTGGCGAAAGCGCGGCCAGTCCTTTTCGACAGCCTCGAAGCGCTGGCGCACGGAGTCGTCCCAGGGCACGAACAGCGGTCGGTCGGGGTCGCCGTTGCGCAGCAACACGAGGCTGCGCTCGAACTCGGCCACCTGCCGCGGCAATGCATTCATGTCGCCGGCCTCGGCGGACAGCAGCATGCGGTAGACCTGCATGCGCGTGCGTCCGGCCTCGTTGACCGAAGCCGCACCGCCCTCGAGCTGCAACGACATCCACAACAACACGCCGATGAAGCCAAGCGCGAGCAGCAGAAACGGCGCGGCGACCAAGAAGAGCTTGGCGCCGAGGGTCCAGTGCCGAAGGATGCGCATGCCGGGAATTTACGCCCTGAGCAGGTCTTGCGACCTCGGGTCGGATCTCGTCAACGCAATGGCACCGGATGTTTCCCGACGATCCGTCGGGTGGGTACCCGTCGAACGTTCCAGGCGAAATGTCGGCAAGGCAGATTCGGCCTCAATCAGGGTTGGTACGGGCCCAGACGACCGGTGCGCGTCGCATAGTGTGCGGTCGTCTTGTCGAGGAGTCCCATCATCACTTCGTTACTTTTCCGTTCAGTGTCCTGGCTCGCAGTGTCGGTCGCTAGCGCCCTCGCAGCATGCGGCCCGAACATTCCCGACACCGTCAAGATAGGCGTCGCCGAGCCCTTGTCAGGTCCGTCCGCCGCCCGGGGACAGGATCTGGTCAATGGCGCCAGGCTCGCGGCAATCGACCTCAACGCCTCGGGCTACAAGATTGCCGGCAAGCCCGTCCGGATCGAAATCGTTGCGATGGACGACAAGGCCGACAAGGAAGAAGCGAAGAAGGTGGCCGAAGCACTCATCGAGCAAAAGGTGACGGCGGTGATCGGACATCTCAGCTCCGACATCACCGAAGCCGTCATACCGATATACGCCAAGGCCAATGTCCCGCAGATGTTCACCTCCACCGCCGTGGAGTTGACCGCGCTCGGTCAGGGGAACACCTTCCGGCTGATCGGAAATGACGGCCTGCAAGCCCGCGCGATCGCCAGCTATGCCGGCGAGACCTTGAGGGCGAAGAAGGTCGCGATCCTCTACGAGAAGACGGCCTTCGGCACGCCCCTGGCGGAAGGGATCACGGCCGGGCTCGTCGAGCGGGGCAGGAAGGTCGAGCTGAGCGAGAGCGTCGACACGAAGAGAGTCGATTTCGCGGACTTCATTCGCAAGCTGAAGGCAGCCCGGCCGGACGTGTTCGTCGCGGTCATCAGAGACAACCAGCTCCTGCCGCTGTTCGATCAAATGCTTGCCGCCGGCATGGGTGAGATGCCGGTGCTCGCGTCGCACGTCGCCAAGACCGAAAAGGTGCTGGCCGCGCCGCCGAGCATCAAGACGCTCTACGTGACGTCGAGCTCTGCGGACGTGAGCGAGTTCAGGGGCGGGCGACAGTTCCTGGAAAAGTTTCGCGCCGCCTACAAGTCCGATCCGGTATGGGCGGCGCACTACGCGTATGACGCGGTGTATGTGCTGACCGAAACCATGCGCCGCCTGGACTCCGTCGACCCGACCGCCCT
>JAYVVB010000139.1:0-3595 GCA_043787455.1 Rhizobacter sp. | reverse complement strand
CACGACCACCGGCTCCTTGAGCGGCGGCGGCGGCGTGCCGACCGGCATGTTCAAGTTGACGGTGTGCAGCTGCACCGGGATCGTGATGATCAGCATGATGATCAGCACCAGCATCACGTCGATCAGCGGCGTGGTGTTGATGTCCATCATGACCTCGGGCTCGCCGCCGCTGCTGCTGCCTACGTTCATTGACATCGCTTGCTCCTTAGCCCTTGGGCGGCGGTTCGGTGACGAAGCTGACCTTCTGGATCGCGGCCCGGGTGCATTGATAGAGCACGCGTCCGACCGACTCGTAGCGCGCACGCCCGTCGCCGCGGATGTGCACCTCGGGCTGCGGCTTCATCGTCGCGATCTTGCTGAGGCGCTGGAACAGCGCGTCGCTGTCGGCCACCTGCTGCTGGTTCCAGAAGATGTCGCCGTCCTTGTTGACCGAGATGTCGATGTTCTCCGGTTTGGTCTGGCGCGGAATGTTCGTTTCCTTCGGCAGCACGACCGGGACCGTGTGCGTGACGACAGGGATGGTGATCAGGAAGATGATCAGCAGCACCAGCATCACGTCGACGAGTGGCGTGGTGTTGATAGAGGAGACGACTTCGTCCTCGTCGCCTTCGCCCGAACCGACGTTCATGGCCATGGAACGCTCCCGGGTGTCAGCGCTTGACCGGGACGGCGCCGAGCTGCGCGCCCATCAGGACGCCGTGCAGGTCGCCGGCGAAGCGGCGAACCGACTCCATCGTCACCTTGTTGCGGCGCACGAGCCAGTTGTAGCCGAGCACCGCAGGCACAGCGACCGCGAGGCCCATGGCGGTCATGATCAGCGCCTCGCGCACCGGGCCGGCGACCTTGTCGATCGATGCCTGCCCGGCGATGCCGATCGCGGTCAGGGCGTGGTAGATGCCCCAGACCGTACCGAACAGACCGACGAACGGCGCCGTCGAGCCGACCGTGGCGAGGAAGGCGAGCCCGTCCTGCAGTCGGCTCTGGATGTCATCGAGGCTGCGCTGGACGCTCATCGAGACCCAGGTGTTGTGGTCGATGTTCTCGGTAAGGGCGCCTTCGTGGTGCTCGCTCGCGTCGATGCCGGAATCGGCGATGAAGCGGAACGCTCCGCCCGTCTTGAGCGCGAGCGCACCATCGCGCAGCGTCTTCGACTTGAAGAAAGTGCGCTGGGCGCCTTTGGCTTCCGAGCTCAGCTTGAGGCTCTCGTAGAGCTTGGTGACGAGGATGTACCAGCTGCCCATGCTCATGAGCACCAGGATGACCAGCGTGCCTCGGGCGATGAAGTCGCCCTGTTCCCAGAGCGCGCTCAAGCCGTAGGGGTTGTCGACCGTCTCCTTCGTCGAGGTCGGCGCTGCGGTCATCGGCGCCGGTGCCGGCGCCGAAGCCACTTCGGCAGCGGGCGGTGCCGCGGCCGCGGCATCGGACGCGGCCGGCGCTTGGGCATTGGCGGCCAGGGGCGCCAGGGAGAACAAGCAAATAGCCAGCGACGCGACAACGGACGCCAGGGGAATTCTTGATGTGGGATGACGCATTGACGTTCTTTCTGTCAGAGGTTTGGCATGAAAATTTGATCTAAGGCGCAACAAACGAGTGGTGTCGGCCTCGCCTTACTCGGTCTTGTAGCTGAACTCTTGCCGGACCGTCACGTCGCGCCCCTGACCGACGCACTTGTACGCACCGATGAGCTTCACGCTTTGGCGCGCAAAGATCGGATTGCTCGAGCTCACTGTCCTGACGTTCTTGATCTCGCCCGAGGCCGTCACGATCCACTCCACGACGGCGGAGCCCCTTTCGAGGCCTTGGCGCTGTGCGTCGCGCGGGTAGCCGGCGTCTCCCATGACCGTCAGCACATTCGGGCAAACGATGCCGACCGTGACCGGTGCAGGGGCTGCGGGAGGAGGCGCAGGCGCCACCGCTACAGGCGCGGGTGCCGGCGCGATCGTGACGGGCGCCGGCGGCGGTATCGGCGTCGTCGCCGTGATCGTCGGAGCCGGCGGCGGATTGGCGATCTGGATCTCGGGCGGCGGGATGAAGGGAGGCGGCGGCGCCTCGAGCTTCGGCGGCGGCGGCACCACCACCTCGGGCGGCGGCGGCGGCTTCTTGATCTCCTCGATCACCTTTGTCTCGATCGGCGCACGGACGACGTCGATGACCTTCTTCGCCAGGCCAGTGACGAGTGCGTACACGACCAGGACATGGAACAGGACGACAACGCCGATCCCGACGAGATGCTTTTTCGGATCGGCTTGTTGCTGCGAATAGTTCATCGCACCGGGGTCTCCAGATTGCGGTCGAATGCGGGCCTGCGAAGGCTCGATGGTGTCGAGCCCCCGATCGCTGTCTGTGCAGGATCGCGGGATTCTAGACGCAGGGTCCGCGCCGACCCGTCGAAGGACGCGCCGCACGAAAGCGGATAGCCAAGAAAAAACTCCACCGCCCTTTCGGTCGGTGGAGTTTGCCTTGGAACGCTGCTTAGAACTGGTGCTTCACTCCAATACGGAAGAAGCGACCGATCGCGCCCGAGTAATCCAGCGGGTTGTAGCCGATGGCACCGTACGTCTCGAAGTCGGCCGGCGGCTTGGCATCGAAGACGTTCTGGATCGAGCCGAAGATCTCCGAGTTCTTGCCGAACTTCCAGGCTGCCGACAGGTCGGCCGTGGTGAACGACTTGATTTTGCAACCCGCCGGGAAGTCGGAGCCGTTGAGCAAGGTCAGGTTGCAAGCCGGCTTTTGCGCCTGCTCATCGTAGTTCCCGATCTTGCCGCGGTAGTTCACGTTCATGCCGACCCGAAACGGCGCGAAATCCCATGTGCCTGCAAAGCTGACACGATCCCGGCCGGAGCCGATGCAGTTCGTGATGTTGCAGTCCCCATGGGTGCCGGCGTAGTCGTGCACGCCGTCGGCATCGGTGACGCTTTGCGTGATCAAGTGCGTCCAGGTGAGTCCCGTCGTCACTTGGCCGTAAGTGCCAAGGCCCCACTTGCTCTTGGCCTCGAGGTCGACGCCGTTCGTCTTGCTGCTGGACGAATTCTGGAACTGGGCAAAGCCTTGCAGAATGCCGCCCGGGTCATTGGGCGAAATCTTCGTCGCCGGATCCCGCGTGAGGTGCCCGGCGTCGATGGCCGACTGCGCACCCTCCAGAACCGGGAGCCCCTTGCGCTTGATCTGCCAGTAGTCGAACGTGAAGCTCGACCTGGGAGTGATGTCATAGACCAGGCCAAGAGTGAAGCTGGTTGACTTCTCCGGCGTCAGAGCAGGGTTACCGGATTGCAAGAACGCGGGTGCGACGTTTTTGCAGGTAGCCGTCACTGTCCCCGGGGCAACACCGTCTGCGGTCAAGGCGGCGCAGCGAGCGTTGTCTTGGATAGTTGGGCCACCAAAAGCAGCAATCGAGGAAGCAACGTTCTCCGACGACGAAGGTGCGCGGAACGACTTTGCATAGGTGCCACGCAGCGCGACATTGCTGATCGGCGTGTACTTGATACCTACCTTGGGGGTCAAGGAGTTACCCGCATCGGTGTAGTGGTCGTAACGAAGTGCGGCTGACAGCTCCAGCTCTTTGATCACGGGAAGGGCAACTTCAGCGTACGTCGCG
>JAYVVB010000138.1:0-5546 GCA_043787455.1 Rhizobacter sp. | reverse complement strand
GGTGACCGTGACGGTCAACTCGCCGCGATCGCAAACAAGCTTGGTCAGGCGTTCGCCCAGGACGGCCTTCAGCGCGGCCTCGAGATCGTCAATCTTCATGCGCGGGCGATCGTCGTTTCGCGGCGAATCTTCGCCTGCAGCTGCAGCACGCCATACAGCAACGCCTCGGCGGTCGGCGGGCAGCCGGGCACGTACACATCGACCGGCACGATGCGGTCGCAGCCGCGCACGACCGAGTAGCTGTAGTGGTAGTACCCGCCGCCATTCGCACACGAGCCCATGCTCAGAACCCAACGCGGTTCGGCCATCTGGTCGTAGACCTTGCGCAGCGCGGGCGCCATCTTGTTGCACAAGGTGCCCGCGACGATCATCAGATCGCTCTGCCGCGGGCTCGGGCGGAACAGCATGCCGAAACGATCGATGTCGTAGCGCGCCGCCCCGGCGTGCATCATCTCGACGGCGCAGCAGGCAAGACCGAAGGTCATCGGCCAGAGCGAGCCGGTCTTCGACCAGTTGATGACCGTGTCGAGGCTCGTCGTGACGAAGCCTTCCTTCAGAACGCCATCGAGGCTCATCGGTCTGCCTTCATTCCCAGTCCAGCGCACCCTTCTTCCACTCGTAGGCGAAGCCGACGACGAGGATGGCGAGGAAGACCATCATCGCCCAGAAGCCGGTCGGTCCGATCTCCTTCAGCGACACCGCCCATGGGAAGAGGAACGCGATCTCGAGGTCGAACAGAATGAAGAGGATCGCGACGAGGTAATAGCGAACGTCGAACTTCATCCGCGCGTCCTCGAACGCCTCGAAGCCGCACTCGTAAGGTGAGTTCTTCGCCTGGTCGGGTTTCCTCGGGCCGAGGAGAAAGCCGAGCACCTGCGGCGCGACGCCGACCGCGATCCCGATCAGGATGAAGAGAATGATGGGCAGGTAGGGTTCGAGAATCATGAGTTGGTGCCGACGGCGAGACTCGAACTCGCACAGCTTTCGCCACTACCCCCTCAAGATAGCGTGTCTACCAATTTCACCACGTCGGCGGCACTCGAATCTGCTGCTTCGGCTGGCATGAGGATTGGCTCACCGGGCAACTAGTGATTCTATCCGAGGCTGATCTATTTCTTCGGGATCGCTCCGGCTCCGGAAGTGGCGACAGGCGCGGCCGTGCCGGCGACGCTCGGAACCGGCCGAGCGAGCACGACGCCGCTCGCCGCCGGAGGAATCTGCAGCGAGCCGGGAATCGCCGCCGCACCGGACGCGCCGGCGCCAGCGGCCGGCGCGCTGAGCGATGGCCGATCGAGGATGCTGCCGGTCGCTGCCTTCGGCCGGTCGTTCGCGGTGTACGCGAGCGCCAGCGTGCAGATGAAGAAGAGCGCGGCACAGAAGGCTGTCGAACGCGACAGGAAGTTCGCGCTGCCGGTCGCGCCGAAAAGGCTACCGGACGCTCCACTGCCGAACGACGCGCCCATGTCGGCACCCTTGCCGTGCTGGATAAGCACCAGGCCGATCATGACGAGTGCCGTCAGGATCTGCAGTGCCAGCACGAGGTTCATGACGATATTCATCGAGTTTCGACTCCGTGGGTCGTGGGTTCAGCCAGCCGCTCGGCAGATGGCGACGAATTCGGCGGCTTTCAACGAGGCGCCGCCGATAAGGCCGCCGTCGATGTCGGGTTGGGCGAAGAGTCGCGCCGCGTTGTCGGCCTTGACGCTGCCGCCGTAGAGGATGCTGATCGAGTCGGCGCCCGCCTTCGCGAGCGCCGCTCGCAGGCACGCGTGCACGGCCTGCGCCTCGTCCGACGACGCCGTCTTGCCCGTGCCGATCGCCCAGACGGGCTCGTAGGCGAGGACGATCTTGGCGATGTCGGCGCCGAGGAGTGCGACGACCGCAGCGAGCTGACGCAGGACGACGCTCTCGGTCGCGCCCGCCTCGCGCTCGGCGAGGGTCTCGCCGACGCAGACGATGGGAATCAGGCCGCGGCCGATCGCCCGTTCCGCTTTCGCTGCAACGAGGACGTCGCTCTCGCCGTGCAGGGCGCGACGTTCCGAGTGGCCGACGAGCACGTAGCGGCAGCCGACGTCAGCCAGCATCGCAGCCGAGACTTCGCCCGTGTAGGCGCCGTCGTCGTGGCTCGAGCAATCCTGCGCGCCCCAGCTGATTGCGCTGCCGGCGAGGACAGCGGCGACGTCCGCGAGATAGGGCGTCGGCGCGCACACGCACACTTTGGCGCGACCCGCAGGCGCCGCCTCCAGCGCCGTGAGCAGGACGGCGTTCGTACCGCGACTGCCGTTCATCTTCCAGTTGCCGACGACGAGCTTGCGCCGTGCGACCGGCGCCGTCGGGCTCGACACGGCCCCTACCACGCGAGCACCAGCTTGCCGATGTGGCGGTTCGACTCCATGAGCTCGTGGGCACGCGCTGCCTGATCGGCCGGGAAGACCTGATGGATGACCGGCTTGACGCGACCGCTTTCGAGCCACGGCCAGACTGTTTTCTTCAGCGCGGCGGCAATCGCCGCCTTGAAGGCGACCGGGCGTGGCCGCAGCGTCGAGCCGGTGATCGTGAGCCGGCGGCGCAGCACGAGGCTCGCGTCGACGGTCGCCGATGTGCCGCCCTGGACGGCGATGATGACGATGCGGCCGTCCTCGGCCAGGCACTTCACGTCGCGGCCGATGTATTCGCCCGCGACCATGTCGAGAACGACGTCGGCGCCGACGCCGCCGGTGAGGCGCAGCGTCTCGGCGACGAAGTCCTGGGTCTTGTAGTCGATCGCGTGATCGGCGCCGAGGGCGCGGCACGCCGCCGCCTTGTCGGCGCTACCGACCGTGACGATCACGGTTGCGCCCCAGGCCTTGGCAAGCTGGATCGCCGTGACGCCGATGCCGCTCGAGCCGCCGTGCACGAGCAAGGTCTCGCCGGGTTGCAGACGGGCGCGATCGAAGACGTTCGACCAGACGGTGAAGAACGTCTCGGGCAAGCTCGCCGCCTCGATATCGCTCAGGTTCGCCGGGCTCGGCAGGCACTGGCCGACCGGTGCGACACAGAGCTCCGCATAGCCGCCGCCGGCAACAAGCGCACAGACCCGGTCGCCGACCTTGAAGCCGCCAGCCGACAGCGCAGCGGCGTCGCCGTCGGCGATCGTGCCCGCGACCTCGAGGCCCGGCAGGTCCGACGCGCCCGCCGGCACGGGGTAGAGGCCTTTCCTCTGCAGCACGTCGGGACGGTTCACGCCCGACGCCGCCACTTTGATCAGCATCTCGCCCGCGCCGAAGACGGGTGCCGGCCGCTCGGCCGGGCGCAGCACGTCGGCCGGACCCGGTGCCGTGATTTCGATCGCTCTCACTTCGAGTTCGTCGAGCTCACTCGTGCACCGCGTGCTCGCGCGGCGGCATGTCGCGATCGAGCAGGGCCTTCATCGACAGCTTGACGCGGCCTTTCTCGTCGGTCTCGAGGACCTTGACGCGAACGATCTGGCCTTCCGAGAGAAAGTCGGTGACCTTCTCGACGCGCTGATGCGCGATCTGGCTGATGTGGAGCAGGCCGTCCTTGCCCGGGAGCAGGTTCACGAGCGCGCCGAAGTCGAGGATCTTGGTGATCGGGCCCTCGTAGATCTTGCCCACTTCGACTTCCGCCGTGATCTCCTCGATGCGCTTCTTCGCGTGCGCAGCCTTGTCGGCGTCGGTCGAAGCGATCGTGATCGTGCCGTCTTCACCGATGTCGATCGTGCAGCCAGTCTCCTCGGTGAGCGCCCGGATCGTTGCCCCGCCCTTGCCGATGACATCGCGGATCTTCTCCGGATTGATCTTCATCGTGTACAGGCGCGGCGCGAACTGCGAGACCTCGGTGTTCGCCGTGCCCATCGCCTCGGTCATCTTGCCGAGGATGTGCAGGCGCGCTTCCTTGGCCTGCGCGAGCGCGACTTGCATGATCTCCTTGGTGATGCCCTGGATCTTGATGTCCATCTGCAGCGCCGTGACGCCGGCGGTCGTGCCCGCCACCTTGAAGTCCATGTCGCCGAGGTGATCCTCGTCGCCCAGGATGTCGGTCAGCACGGCGAAGCGGTTGCCGTCCTTGATGAGGCCCATGGCGATGCCGGCGACGTGCGCCTTCAGCGGCACGCCCGCGTCCATCAGCGCGAGGCAGCCGCCGCACACCGAGGCCATCGACGACGAGCCGTTCGACTCGGTGATCTCAGAGACGACGCGCATCGAGTACGGGAATTCGGCCCGGTCGGGCAGCACGGCGACGAGCGCGCGCTTGGCGAGCCGGCCGTGGCCGATCTCGCGCCGCTTCGGCGAGCCGACACGCCCCGTTTCGCCGGTGGCGAACGGAGGCATGTTGTAGTGAAGCATGAAGTACTCGTGATACTCGCCGGCAAGCGCGTCGATGCGCTGCGAGTCGCGCTCGGTGCCGAGTGTGGCGATCACGAGCGCCTGAGTCTCGCCGCGCGTGAAGAGCGCCGAGCCGTGGGCACGCGGCAGGAGACCGGTGCGGATCTCGATCGGGCGCACGGTGCGCGAGTCGCGGCCGTCGATGCGCGGCTCGCCCGACAGGATCTGGCTGCGGACGATCCTGGCCTCGATGTCGAACAGGACGTTGTCGACCTTGACCTTGTCGACCACGACGCCGCCTTCGGCCAGCGCCGCCAGGGTCGCCGTCGTCACGTCGCGCGTGGCGTGCGTGCGGGCCTGCTTCGAGCGGATCTGGTAGGCATCGCGGAGCTTGTGCTCGGCGAGCGCTTCGACCTTCGAGATGAACGACTCGTCTTTGGCGGGCGCCTGCCATTCCCACATCGGCTTGCCGGCTTCCTTCACAAGCTCGTTGATCGCGGCGATCGCGACGTTGCCCTGGTCGTGGCCGAAGACGACGCCGCCGAGCATGATCTCTTCGCTCAGCTGCTTGGCTTCCGACTCGACCATCAGCACCGCGGCCTCGGTGCCGGCGACGATCAGGTCCATCTGCGTCTCGGCCATCTGGGCCTTGGTCGGATTGAGGACGTACCGACCGTCGATGTAGCCGACGCGCGCAGCGCCGATCGGGCCGTTGAACGGAATGCCCGACAGTGCCAGCGCGGCGCTCGCGCCGATCAGCGACGGGATGTCGGCGGCGATCTCGGGGTTGAGCGAGAGCACGTGGATCACGACCTGGACTTCGTTGTAGAAGCCTTCCGGGAAAAGCGGCCGCAGCGGCCGGTCGATGAGCCGCGAGGTCAGCGTCTCGAGCTCGCTCGGGCGGCCCTCGCGCTTGAAGAAGCTGCCCGGAATCTTGCCGGCGGCGTAGGTCTTCTCGATGTAGTCGACGGTCAGCGGGAAGAAGTCCTGGCCGGGCTTGGCATCCTTCCTGGCGACGACCGTCGCGAGGATGACGGTGTCGGCGATGTTGACCATGACGGCGCCACCCGACTGGCGGGCGATCTCGCCTGTCTCGAGGGTGACGGTCTGGTCGCCCCACTGGAATGACTTCGTGACCTTGTTGAAGATGCTCATGTCTGGTTCTCCGTTTCGTGACAGGCGCCTTTCGGGCGGCACCTACACCCGGGAACTAGAAGCGGG
>JAYVVB010000137.1:0-2711 GCA_043787455.1 Rhizobacter sp. | reverse complement strand
GCGCCGGCGGCGCGGGCATCCCGGCCTTCTTCACGCGCACTGGCGTCGGCACGCTGGTGGCCGTTGGCAAGGAGACGCGCGAGTTCGACGGCCACGTTTACATCATGGAGCGCGCGTTGCTCCCGGAAGTCTCGCTCGTCAAGGCGCAGAAGGCCGACAAGTCCGGCAACCTCGTCTTCCGCCGCACGGCGCGCAACTTCAATCCCGCGGTCGCGATGGCGGGCAAGATCACGATCGTCGAGGTCGAGGAGATCGTCGAGACAGGTTCGATCGATCCCGACGCCGTGCATTTGCCCGGCATCTACGTGCACCGGATCGTGCTGAACGCGCATCCCGAAAAGCGGATCGAGAAGCGCACCTTGCGCGCCGCGGCGACTGCCGGCACGAAGGCCGGCGAAGCGGCGCGCGAAGCGGTCGAGGTCATCGCCAAGGCGGCGGAAAGAACGGGGGTCTGACGTGGCTTGGACGCATGAACAGATGGCCGACAAGGCCGCCCAGGAGCTGCGTGACGGCTTCTACGTCAACCTCGGCATCGGCTTGCCGACACTCGTCGCCAACCATGTGCCGCCAGGCATCGAGGTCTGGCTGCAAAGCGAGAACGGGATGCTCGGCATCGGCCCGTTCCCGACCGAGGACGAGGTCGACGCCGACGTCATCAACGCCGGCAAGCAGACCGTGACGACGCTGCCGGGCTCGTCGATCTTCGGCTCGCACGACTCCTTCGCAATGATCCGCGGCGGCAAGATCAACCTCTCGATTCTCGGCGCGATGCAGGTGAGCGAAAAGGGCGATCTCGCCAACTGGATGATCCCGGGCAAGATGGTCAAGGGCATGGGCGGGGCGATGGACCTGGTCGCCGGCGTCGAGCGCGTGATCGTCCTGATGGAGCACGTCGCCAGGAAGAAGGACGGCAGCATCGATCTCAAGCTCCTGCCCTCGTGCACGCTGCCGCTTACGGGCGTCGGCGTCGTCGGCCGCATCGTCACCGACCTCGCGGTGATGGACGTGACGCCGAACGGGCTGAAGGTGGTCGAGATCGCCGAGGGCGTGAGCCGCGACGAACTGCAGTCGAAGACCGGCGTGCCGTTGACCTTCTGAGGCCGCCGTCGCGCCAGCGGCGCTGGGGATGCCCGGGTGTACGACACCGAGCCCTGCAGCGACGGAGCAGGCCTTTTATCTCGCGAACCTTCCGGGGCGATGCCGCGCCCGCGAGGGCATGTGCAGAGCATCCCTAGCCCTGCTGCTGGCGCCGAATCTCCTTCCTCTTCATCTCGAGATATTCCAGCTGCTCCATCTCGTGGAGCTGTTCGGCGTAGCGCTCGGTGCTCGTGTACCACTCGCGGATGCGCTTTTCGGTCTGGTCGGCGGCCGGCAGGGCGTAGGCCGACAGGTAGGCGTCGATCGCCAGGTAGTAGCGCATCGTGTTGCGTTCGAGCAGGCCGAGGACGCCGCCCTGGTAGACGGGCTTGCCGTCCTTGCGGTCG
Organism: Rhizobacter sp.; assembly: GCA_043787455.1. Taxonomy (GTDB): domain Bacteria; phylum Pseudomonadota; class Gammaproteobacteria; order Burkholderiales; family Burkholderiaceae_C; genus Schlegelella_A. The sequence goes on along the minus strand of JAYVVB010000137.1, from coordinate 1,227 downwards.
AGGATGGTGAAGCCGACCTTCTGGCTGCCGATCGTCGCCAGGTAGGTCTTCATCGCCATGCGCGCCGTGAAGCCGTAGCCGTAGGCGTACGACATGTGGATGACACTGCGCCTGGCATCGATCGGCGCGACCTCGACCTGAATGCGGTAGTTCTTGGTGCTGAGCGGGCCTTCCTCCGCGGTGAGTTGCACCTGCAGGTACTCGGGCGACGTCGCGACGACCCGGTAGGCGAACTCGAGTGTGTAGGCGTCCTCGATCGGCTGGTCGAACTTGCGGCCGACGCTGAGGCTCAGCATCTTCGGCGTGCCGGCGCCGGCGCGACAGCGCTTCACGTTGAGGTGGAGGATGAGGATGTCGCACCAATGCTCGGACGATTCCAGCGCCTGCTGGACGGTTTCGAACGGGTGCTCGACGACGGCGTAGACATCGCCCTTGAGGTCGTCCGGGCTCTCCCTCGACTCGAGCACGAGCGGACGGCCGAACTGGTTCGTCGCGAGCTTGTCGTGCAGCGCGGCGTGGCGCACCTTCAGCGCCGCCGCGTCCTGCGCCGAAGCCGCCGTGAGCGCGCCGACGACCAGCGCCAGACCGACGCAGGCGCGACGCACTCTGCGCCAAGTCGCGATGCTCATAGCCAGTACTCCCACAGGCGAGCGAACATTTCCTTCACGCGGTCGCCGACCGGGCGGCGCTCCCACGCCTCGAGCGTGATCGGGTCGGAGTCGGCCAAGTCACGCGCGAAAGCCGCCTGCATCTTGGCACCGAACACCGGTCCGAGGACGACGGCAGTCAGTTCCTGGTTGTGTAGGAAGCTGCGCCAGTCGAGGTTGGTCGAGCCGACCGTCGACCAAACGCCGTCGATGACCGCCGTCTTGGCGTGGAGCAGCGCCGCGCGCCGCTCGTAGATCTTCACCCCGCCGCGCAGCAGCGGGTCGTAGTGCGACCGGCCAGCGTGGAAGACGAGCGACGAATCGGTCGTGCTTGGCACGATCAGCTTGACGTCGACGCCGCGGCCGACCGCGTTGGTCAGTGCCTTCATCAGCTGCGGATCGGGAACGAAGTACGCGTTGGTGAGCAGAATCTCGCTCTCGGCGCTGTTGAGGGCCGAGATCAGGGTCACGTAGATCTGGCTGAGTCCGACCGTATTTCACTCGAACAGTGGCGTCAGCGCGGCGTGGCGCACCTTCAGCGCCGCCGCGTCCTGCGCCGAAGCCGCCGTGAGCGCGCCGA
>JAYVVB010000136.1:0-6890 GCA_043787455.1 Rhizobacter sp. | reverse complement strand
GCGTGCCGGCCTGGTAGACGGGCCCCAGCGGCGCGAGCAGGCCCATCACCTCGGCGTAGTTGCGCGGCAGCGTCGGCGCGAAGAAAAAGCCGAACATGCCGCCCTCGCTGTCGCCGACCATCGGCACGCCCGCCTCCCCGGCCGCGACGAGCAGGCCGACGAGGAGGCCGCGCGTGCGCGCGGCGAGCGCGTCGAAAAAGCCGGGCCTGGCGATCTCGCGCAGCGTCGCCAGGCCGCAGGCGGTCGCGACCGGATTGCCCGAGAGCGTCCCGGCTTGGTAGACCGGGCCGAGCGGCGCGAGCTGCTCCATCACTTCGCGCCGGCCGCCGAACGCGGCCAGCGGCATGCCGCCACCGATCACCTTGCCGAAGACGCTCAGGTCGGGCGCAAAGCCGGGGATCGCTTTCGCGTAGAGGCTCTGCGCGCCGCCGAGGGCGACGCGAAAACCGGTCATCACCTCGTCGAAGATCAGGAGCGACCCGTTCGCGCTGCACAGCTCGCGCAGCCGCCGCATGAACGGCACCGAGGCGCGAACGAAATTCATGTTGCCGGCGATCGGCTCGATCATGACGCAGGCGATCTGCGCGCCATGCTGCGCGAACGCCTGCTCGAGCCCGGCGACGTCGTTGTAGTCGAGGACCAGCGTGTCGCGTACGACCGCCTCCGGGACACCGGCGCTGGTCGGATGACCGAATGTCGCGAGGCCCGAGCCCGCCTTGACGAGGAGCGCGTCGGCGTGGCCGTGGTAGCAGCCCTCGAACTTGACGATCACGTTGCGCCCGGTCGCGCCGCGCGAGAGGCGCAGCGCGCTCATCGCCGCCTCGGTGCCCGAACTGACGAGGCGCAGCTGCTCGATCGACGGGACGAGCTCGATGATTGCCTCGACCAGCTCGGTCTCGCGCACTGTCGGCGCGCCGAACGACAGGCCGCCATCGACCGCGGCGTGCACCGCTGCCTGCACCGCAGGGTGGCGATGGCCGAGGATCATCGGCCCCCACGAGCCGATGTAGTCGATGTAGCGCTTGCCTTCGGCGTCGAAGAGATATGCGCCGTCCGCATGATCGATGAAGCGCGGCGTGCCGCCGACGGCGCGAAAGGCGCGCACCGGCGAGTTCACGCCGCCCGGGATGACGCGCTTGGCGCGTTCGAACAGCTCGGCGTTGGTCGTCATGGCTCGTCGCTCTGCGCAGGGCGACCGTCAATGCACGTGGCGCGGATTCTTCGGCGTCGTCACCGCCTCGCCTTCGGTGGCGGGCGACGCCTCGTCGACGCCGTCGATTTCGTCTTCCCCCTCGTCCGGCAGGGCCCAGAAGAAGCGGTCGGGAATGACGTTGCCCATGCCCGGCCGAAAGCCCGCGTCGAGCGCCTGGTCGAGGAAGGCGAGCGCTTCGCCGACCGCGGCGTGGAGCTCGACGCCGGTCGCGATCAGCGCGGCGAGCGCGGCCGAGAGCGTCTCGCCGGCGCCGACGAAGGTGGTCTCGAAGCGCTCGAACTTCTCGCCTGTGATCGCGCCCTGCGGCGACGCGAGGACGTTGTCGAGGAACTGGTCGGGCAGCGCAATGCTCGTGACGAGCACGTAGCGCGCGCCGTGCTTGTTGGCCGCGACGGCGATCTCGCGCGACGACGGCGGCCGCTCGCCTTCCCAGTCGGGGAGGAGGAAGTCGGTGAGCGTCTGGTGGCTGCCGACGAGCACTTCGGTCTGCGGCAGAACGAGGTCGCGAAAGGCTTCGAGATAGGCCTGCTGCTCGTCTTCCTCCACCCAGGCAAGATTAGGCAGGTAGGCGATCAGCGGTACGTCGGGATAGTCGGAGAGGATCTCGGCGACCGCGCTCACGCCTTCGGTCGAGCCGAGAAAGCCGACCTTCCAGGCGGCGATCGTCACGTCCTCGAGGACGCTGCGCGCCTGCTCCACGATCACGTCGGCATCGATCGCGTGGTGATCGAAGATCTCGGCCGTGTCGCGCATCACGATGCTCGTGACGATCGGCAAGGCATGTGCGCCCATCGCCGCGATCGTCGACACGTCGCCGGCGCTGCCGCCCGCTCCGCTCGGGTCGCTGACGTTGAAGCTCATGACGCACGCGGGCGCAGCCTGCTCTTCGAGAACGCCGGGGTCGGCATCGGCAGCAGGGGAGACGTCAGTCATGGAGTGCTCGAATGGCGCAAAGAGAACGCTCGCAAAGGTCTGCCGGAGACCTCTAGGCGAACGTGAAGAATGTTGCGTATGTACCTACACAGCCTTGCTATTTCGCGAGGGGCCGTGTCTACAATCTGTTTGCATTGTAGTGAAGGCATAGCCCCGAGACGTGAGCGACCCCAAGACTTGGATGTGCCTGATCTGCGGCTGGATCTACGACGAGGCGGCGGGCGACCCGGAACACGGTCTGGCCGTCGGAACGCTTTGGGCCGATGTGCCGATGAACTGGACCTGTCCGGAATGTGGCGCTCGCAAAGAAGACTTCGAGATGGTGCAGATCTGATCGCAGAGCGTTTGCGCGCCGCCGACGGGTCTGATGGCAGACCCCAGTTCGCTGAGGAGAACTTTAGGTGACGAACGCGGCCCCCGCCGAAACAGCCGGATTGAAAGTGCTCGTCATCGACGACAGCAACACGATCCGTCGCAGCGCCGAGATCTTCCTGAAGCAGGGCGGCTACGAAGTCCTTCTGGCCGAAGACGGCTTCGATGCGCTGTCGAAGGTCAACGACCACGACCCCGACCTCATCTTCTGCGACATCCTGATGCCCCGCCTCGACGGCTATCAGACCTGCGCGATCATCAAGCGCAACGCCAAGTTCCAGGGCGTGCCGATCATCATGCTGTCGTCGAAGGACGGCCTGTTCGACAAGGCGCGTGGCCGCATGGTGGGCTCGCAGGACTACCTCACCAAGCCGTTCACCAAGGATCAGTTGCTGACCGCGGTGCTGCAGCACCGGCGTACGTCGTAAGTGGGCAGGTCGCCGTGAGCACGCGCACGAGGCGGGGCCCGCACACCTGCGGCGCGACGGCGCGACGCTCTTCGATCGAGGACTGAGGTTCACATGCCGATCCAGAAAATTTTGCTCGTCGACGACTCGAAGACCGAGCTCCACTACCTCTCCGAGCTCCTCGGCAAGAGCGGCTTTTCGGTGCGTACCGCCGAGAACGGCGAAGAGGCGATGAAGCGCCTCGGCGAGGACAAGCCCGATCTCATCCTGATGGACGTCGTCATGCCCGGCCAGAACGGCTTCCAGCTGACGCGCGCGATCACCCGCGACCCGCGCTTCTCGACCGTGCCCGTGATCATGTGCACGAGCAAGAACCAGGAGACGGACAAGGTCTGGGGCATGCGTCAGGGCGCGCGCGACTACATCGTCAAGCCGGTCGACGCGACCGAGCTGATGGCCAAGATCCACGCGTTCGACTGACGGACCGATGTGAATGGCGAACAAGCAGGCGCTGCGCGACCTCCAAAGCCGTCTGGCCGAGCGGCTGCAGGCCGCGCGTACCGAGCCGCTCGCCAAATCGTGGCTGGCGGTCGAGTGCAGCTCCAACGGCTTTCTCTTTCCGCTGAGCGAAGCCGGCGAGATCTTTCCGATGGCGCCGATGGTGCCGGTGCCGCACAGCCACCCTTGGTTCCTTGGCGTGTCGAACCTTCGCGGCCACCTTCACGGCGTCGTCGACCTGGCCGGATTTCTGGGGCTGAAAGGCACCGTGGCGCCCCGAGATCAGGGACGGCTGGTCGGCTTCAACCAGTCGCTCGACATCAACTGCGTGCTCTTCGTCGATCGCCTGTCCGGACTGCGCAGCGAGGACGAGCTCACCCGCGACAGCGACGAGTCGGGCGCGCGCCCGAGCTTTGCCGGCGCGCGGTTTCGCGACGCGTCGACACGTGTCTGGCAGGAGTTGCATCTCGCCGAGCTGGCGGGCGACGAGTCGTTCCTTCGGATCGTCGTCTGACATGACTAAGAGGTCCACATGAGCTTCGTGAACAAGATCAGGGGTTGGGGTCACAAGGGCTCTGAGCCGGGCGGCGATGTGATCGAGCACGACCGTCCCGACAACGACGCTTTTGCGTCCGGCCCCGCGGGCGCGGCCGGGGCCGCCACCGACCTGCCGCTGGTTGACATCGAGGCCGCGTCGGCCTTCGACGCGGCGCCGCTGCAGACCGGCGCGAGCGCGAACCAGGAAAGCTCGATCATCTCGGAAGCGACGCCCTCGGAGACCGCCGACTTCACCGAGACGCGCCTGCAGGAAGACACCGGCGCCGCGCCGCTTGGCGCGGCCCTGCCGCTGATTGGCAATCGCCCCGCGGCCGAGCAGCAGCGCATCCTGCTCGCCCTTCTCGGCGTGGGCCTGTTCGGCCTGATCGTCATAACCATCCTCTCGTTCGTCTCGGCCGGACGCGGCTCGGCTCAGCTCGCGGCCAGCGGCCAGGCGCTGATGCAGTCGCAGCGTCTGGCGAAGTCGGTCTCGCAGGCGCTCACCGGCAATCCGACCGCGTTTCCCGAACTGAAGGAAAGCGCCGAGGTGCTCGCGAGCGACGTGCGCAGCCTGAAGACCGGCGAAGGCAACGTCGCCGCCGCGCCGTCGGGCGTCCAGGACGCGCTCGATGCCGCCCTGCCGCTGGTCGAGCGCGCCGAGAAGAACGCCGGCATCGTCGCCGCGCAGCAGAAGGCGCTCACCGAGGTCGGCCAGTCGCTGCGTGCGATCAACAAGCAGTCGGTCGACCTGCTCGAATCGTCCGAGGCGATCGTGTCGCTCAAGCTTCAGCGCGACTTCAACCCGACCGAGATGTCGGCGCTCGGCCAGCTCGTCATGTTGACGCAGCGCATCAGCAAGTCGGCGAACGAGTTCCTCACCGCCGAAGGCGTCAACCCCGAGGCCGTCGTCCTGCTGAGCAAGGACCTGAACTCGTTCAACGAGATCACCAAGGGCCTGCTCGACGGCAACCCGCAGATGGGCTTGCCCGGCACCCGCGACGCGCAGGTCCGCGAACGCCTGATCGCCCTCAACAAGCAGTACCAGGAGACGCGCACACGCGGCGGCATTGTCCTCGAAAACCTCGCCGGCCTCAACGCAGCGCGCGAGGCCGAGAACGCCATCATCGGCGACAGCGAGCCGCTGCGGAAGAACCTCGAGGCGGTGCAGGACAAGCTCGGCAGCGAGACTGGCTTCAGCGGCCTGTCGCTCGTCCTGCTGCTCCTGTCGGCGATCCTGGTGATCCTCGGCGGCGTCGGGTTTCTCCGCCTCTACGTCAGCGAGCAGGGACAGCGCGCGACGCTGGCGCAGAACCGGCGTCTCGAGGCCGAAGGCCAGGAGAAGGAAGCCAAGCGCGTCAACGACGCCAACCAGGCGGCGATCTTGCGGCTGATGAACGAGCTGCAAGGCGTCGCCGAAGGCGACCTGACGCAGCAGGCGACGGTCACCGAGGACATCACCGGCGCCATCGCCGATTCCGTGAACTACACGGTCGAGGAGCTGCGCACGCTGGTCTCGCAGGTGCAGGGCACGGCGACGCGCGTGACAGCCACGACCGAGCAGGTCGAGGCCAACTCGACCGAGCTGCTCGCGACCTCGTCGGAGCAGCTGCGCGAGATCCGCGACACCGGCGAGTCGGTGCTGCAGATGGCCGGGCGCATCAACCACGTCTCGACGCAGGCGCAGGAAACGGCCATGGTCGCGCGCCAGTCGCTCGAGGCGGCCGAGTCCGGCCTGAAGGCGGTGCAGAACACGATCGGCGGCATGAACGCGATCCGCGACCAGATCCAGGAAACGTCGAAGCGCATCAAGCGTCTGGGCGAGTCGTCGCAGGAGATCGGCGAGATCACCGAGCTGATCTCGGACATCACCGAGCAGACCAACGTGCTGGCGCTGAACGCCGCCATCCAGGCAGCTTCCGCCGGTGAGGCGGGTCGCGGCTTCTCGGTGGTGGCCGAGGAAGTGCAGCGGCTGGCCGAGCGCTCCGCCGACGCGACGCGGCAGATCGCCGCGCTCGTGAAGACGATTCAGACCGACACGCAGGACGCCGTCGGCGCCATGGAACGGTCGACTCAGGGCGTGGTCGAGGGAGCGCGCCTGTCCGACGCGGCCGGTACCACGCTGGTCGAGATCGACCGGGTCACGCGCCAGCTCACCGAACTGGTGACGGCGATTTCGCAGCAGTCGCAGGCCGAGGCGCAGTCGGCCAACGTCGTTGCCGCCAACATCCAGCACATCTTCGCCGTCACCGAGCAGACCGGCGACGGCACCCGCTCGACGGCGCAGATGGTGCGCGAGCTGTCGCGCACCGCCGAGGAGCTGAAGCAGTCGGTGTCGCGATTCAAGATCGCCTGAGCGCGTTCGCCGGGCGCGATCGCCGCATCGACTTTTCCTGACATTCGCCGAGAACCCCGATGGACAGCAATCTCATGGGTCTGGACGAACTGCCGAAGACCGAGGCATCCGGCGACGATCTCAGCGCCGTCGCCTGGGTCCACGAGGAGTTGCGCCGCTCTCTCGACGCCGCCCACAAGTCGCTGCGCCGCTTCCTGAAAGACGCCGAGGCCGTCACCGGCTCCGACATCGATTCGGTCGACCCCGGCGTGCTGCGCACCGCGCGCTCGCAGATTCACCAGGGCGTCGGCGCCCTCGAGCTGGTCGGCCTGCCCGCTGCGGCCATCGTGCTTCGCGCCAGCGAGACGGCGGTGCAGCGCAGCATCAGCCGGCCGCAGTCGCTCACGCCCGAGCTCGTCGCCGACATCGAGCACGCATCGTTCGGCCTGCTCGACTATCTCGGCCGCGTCCTGGCCGGCAAGCAGGTCTCGCCGCTGTCGCTGTTTCCGCAGTACCGCGCCGTCCAGGAAGCGGTCGAGGCCGACCGCTTCCACCCGGCCGATCTGTGGGCGATGGATTGGCGCTGGCGCGAGGTCGA
>JAYVVB010000135.1:0-3583 GCA_043787455.1 Rhizobacter sp. | reverse complement strand
ACGGCGACGGTGAACGCCTCGTTCACGACCCCCGTGGCGCAGTTCACCGACGCCGATCCGGGCGGGACGCTTTCGGACTACTCGGCCACGATCTCCTGGGGGGACAGCTCCTCGTCCGCCGGGGTGATCACCTCCCTGGGCGGGGGAGCCTTCGGGGTCACCGGGACCCACCGCTACGGCATCGCCTCACCCGATCCGATCCGGGTCACCATCACCGACGCCGGCGGCGCTTCGACCACCGTCACCGATTCGGTGTCGGTCGCGACCGCGCTGACGGTCCCGTCGGCGACCCTGACCGAAGGCTTGGCGGGCACGGTGACGCTCGCGACCTTCGTCGACGATTCGGCGAACGCCCCCGGCGATACCGGGACCATCACCTGGGGGGACGGCTCGACTTCCGCGGCCACGTTCGCGGATCTGGGGAGCGGGAATCGCCGGGTCACGGGCCGGCACAGCTATGCCGAAGAGGGGAGCTACACCGCCACGGTCACCGTCGCGGAACGGGGCGACCTCGGGTACTACGCCTACCGGGCCGGGAGCGGGACGATCACCGTCCCGGACGCGGCTCTAACCGGCACGGCGGTCCCGGTGGGATCGACGATCAACGTGTTGTCGACCGTCACCGCGGCGCAGTTCACCGACGCCGATCCGGGCGGAGCGCTTTCGGACTACACGGCGACGATTTCGTGGGGCGACAGTTCGACGTCCCCGGGTGTGATCACCGCGCTCGGCGGGGGCGTCTTCGGCGTGACGGGGAGCCACCGCTACGGCATCGCGACCCCCGATCCGGTCGAAGTCACCATCACCGACGCCGGCGGGGCTTCGACGACCGTCACCGATCCGGTGTCGGTCGCGACCGCGCTGACGGTCCCCTCGATCACGCTGACCGAAGGCCTGGCGGGCACGGTGACGCTCGCGACGTTCGTCGACGATTCGGCGAACCGGGCCGACGACACCGGGACGATCACCTGGGGGGACGGATCCACGAGCGCGGCCACGCTCGTGACGCTCGGCAGTACGAGCTACGCGGTGACGGGCCGGCACAGCTACGCCGAAGAGGGCAACTACACCGCGTCCACCACCGTGAAGGAGCGCGGCGACCTCGGGTACTACGCCTACCGGGCCGGAACCGGGACGATCACCGTCCGCGACGCGGCGCTGAGCGGCACCGCCGTTCCGACCGTGCAGATGCTCGGGTGGCCGTTCACCGATACCCTCGCCTACTTCACCGACGCCGATCCGGGCGGGGTCGAGACCGATTACAGCGCCACCGTTTCCTGGGGCGACGGGACCTCCTCGGCCGGGACCGTCTCCGACGACGGAGCGGGCGTCTTCCGGGTGGAGGGCGGCCACACCTACGCGATCGTCAACCCGGATCCGATCGAAGTCATCATCCGGGACGCCGGCGGCGCCTCGACCACGGTCACCGATTCGGTGACGGTCGAGAAAGTCGACGTCTCCCTGAGCGCCGCCGCCTCCGGTACGGCGGTCGGCGACCTCCGCATCGCCCACGCGCTCGATCTCGACGCGGGCCCCGGGACGGCGGCGGGGCGCGACCCGGCGCTCGCGTACAACCTGGAGATGGTCCACCCCGCGGCGACCGAGCGGCTGACGGTGACCGTCAACAGCGCCGGCGACCCCTCCCCGTTCCGGATCGAAAGCTACCGGGACGGCACCCTCGCCGCGACGCACGACTACAGCACGGGCGCCTTCACCGCCGGCCAGCAATTCACCCTGAGCATCGGGAACGCGGGCGAATACGGCCGGCACAGCTGGAAATTCCGCGTCGTCGACGAGGACGTGCCCGACTGGGTCGGGCCGACGGAGTCGGGCACCCTCTTCGAGGCGCCGACCGAACTCGCGAGCCCGTTCGGGGCCGGCTGGTCCTTTTCCCCGGTCGCGCGGCTCGCGGTGATCCGCGATTACACGGCCACCGGGCATCCGCAACTCGGCGTGCTGCGCATCAACGGCGATGGGACTTGGGACTATTTCACCTACAACGCGGGGACGGGGGCCTATACGAGGCCGGTCAACGATTTCGGCTCCCTCGCCGGATCCCCGACCACCGGCTGGATCTACACCGCCCCGAGCGGGGAAATCACGACCTACGACGCGGCCGGGATGCAGACGGGCTGGGCGAGCGCCGACGGGCTGACCTCCACCGCCGCGACTTACTCGGGCGCGAACATCCTCTCCTACACGGCCATCGACGGCACGGTGAGTTCCTTCTCCTACACGGGCACCCGAGTCACGGGCATCGCGACCGGGGGCCGGACGGAGACCCTCCTCCAATCGGCCGGTTCGGACGGCGCCTCCGACTTGACCGCCGCGGTCGATCCCGACGGGCGCTCCGAGACCTTCGGCTACAACGGTTCGCACCAGCTGACCGCCGAGCAGCGCGGCAACGAGGCGAAGGCTTGGGCCTACGACACGCTCGGCGTCATGACGGGCCGCACGGTCGGCACCGGCGCGGAAGCGGTCGTCGATGCGATCGCGCCGGCCCTGTACCACACCTTCTCCGGCACGGGGTTCACGGAGAGTTCGAGCGCGACCCAAACCGAAGCCGATCCCCTCGGCGGCACGACCCGGTCGGCGTTCGACAGCAAGGGCCAATTGCTGGAACGGATCGACCCGGACGGCGGCGATCGGATTTGGGGGCGCAACTCCGCCGGACTCGCGACGTCCGAAGTCGACGCGCTCGGCCACACCACCCTGTACTCCTACGACTCCCTCGGGTACCTGGTCGGGCAGCTCGACCCCGACGGCACGGGCCTCGGCTACACCTACGAATCGGCGACGGGCCGCCACGAGCTGATCGCGTCGGTCGATGCGCGCGGGTTCACTACCTCCTTCGCGTACGACTCGCTCGGCCACCTCGCGGTCCAAACCGATGCGGCGGGGACCGCGCAGCAGAGCCAGACCGGTTACACCTATTACACAACCGGCCTGATGTCGGGGGCGTTCGACAGCGACGGCAACGAAATCGCGGCCTACGGCTACGATTCGCTCCGGCGGCGGACGTCTGAAGTCGATTGGACCGACGCGACCCACGCGACGACGAAGTCGTTCGCGTACGACGGCAACGGCAACCTCTCGGGTGCGATCGACGACGACGGCAACACGACGACCTATTCCAGCGATGCGATGGGACGCGAGTTGAGCCGGATCCTGGGGGGCGTCACCGAGCTGCGGGCCTACGACGCCGCGGGCGAAGAATCGTCGTCGATGAACGGCGACGGCGACGTGACGATCCTCGCGTTCAACAGCCGGGGCCAGGAATCGGGGCAGATCCGCGGCTACGGCTCGGCCACGCCGGTTTCGGAAAGCTTCGCGTTCGACGCCGCGGGCACCGAAGACGGCACGGTGGATGGCAACGGTTTCGGCTCGCTCGACGCCGAATCCGAAACCAGCGATGTCGAGTTGAGGGTCGATGCGGCCGGGAATACGACGACGCTGGTCCACGATCTGGCCGGGGATCTCATCCGCGAAATCGACCCGCTCGGCGGCACCACCTCCTACGCCTACAATTCGGTGGGAGAACAAATCTGGTCGCGCGACCCGGACGGGATCACGACGCAGTCGG
>JAYVVB010000134.1:0-4593 GCA_043787455.1 Rhizobacter sp. | reverse complement strand
CTCGATGCCCTTGACCTTCTTGCCGTACATGATCTTGTTCTTGACCACGCCGAACATGTGGCAGAGCTTTTCTTCGGTGTCGGCGATCAGCTCGAACGGGAGCTCGAGATTGGCCTTGAAGCGATCGTGCGAGGCCATGTTGTCGCGCGAGACGCCGAAGAGCACGGCGCCGGCCTTGACGAATTCCTTATAGTGATCGCGGAACTGCATCGCCTCGGTCGTGCAGCCGGGGGTGTTGTCCTTCGGGTAGAAGTACAGCACGACGATCTTGCCGCTGTAGGCCTGCGGCGTGAACTTCACTCCTCCTGTTGCAAGCGCCTCGAATTCCGGAACGGGTTTGTTGATTGCAGGCGTCATGGAGCTCTTGTTCGCTAAGCCCGAAGGCGTCACAGGTCAGCCCGGGACGGGCGTCACCGAATTGGCAACTCGTAATTATAGGGGCTCGTCCTCGGGGGGCCGACACCCGCCCGTCAGCGGGAAGGGCGGTCCGCGGCGACGAAGAGGAGGGCGGCGACGACCGAGCGGCCCTCGGCCAGAAGGACGTTGTAGGTGCGGCAGGCGGCCGCGGTGTCCATGGTCTCGAAGCCGATGTGGGCGTCAATCAGCGGCCGGAGCAGCGCCGGCGCTGCGAAGCGGATGCGCGGACCGCTGCCGAAGATCACGAGCTCGGGTCCGAGTGCCGCGATTCCCGCGAAGTGTTCGGCCGTGAGCGCATCGAATCCGTCGGCGCGCCAGGGCTGGACCGGTCCGGCCCAAGGCACGACGACGCTTTCGGTGTACTCGACGCCGTTGACGGCCACGCCTCCGGGTCCGTGGCGAGCGATCGCGTTCTGCCCCTCCATCCGATCCGCGCGCATTTTCATCGCTTCATTATCGGAGGCCTGAGGTCGCGCCGCGCCGGCGCGCCTGCGAGGGCGCGAGCGCACACCCCTGTGGTCAAATATCGGGTTGCCCTGGGCGATCCCAGCAGGAGTCTTCGCGTGCAGCCCCTCTACAAGTCCGACAAGCTCGCCAACGTCTGCTACGACATCCGCGGGCCGGTGCTGGAGAAGGCCCGGCAAATGGAAGAAGAAGGCCAGCACATCATCAAGCTCAACATCGGCAACATTGCCGCGTTCGGGCTCGAGCCGCCGGACGAGATCGTCCAGGACATGATCCGGAACCTGCCCCACGCGGCCGGCTACACCGACTCGAAGGGCCTGTTCGCGCCGCGCAAGGCGATCGTCCACTACACCCAGCAAAAGCGGGTGAAGGGGGTGACGGTCGACGACGTGTTCCTCGGCAACGGCGCCTCCGAGCTGATCACGATGAGCATGAACGCCTTGCTCAACGACGGCGATCAGGTCCTGATTCCGGCGCCCGACTACCCGCTCTGGACCGCGTCGGTCGCGCTCTCGGGCGGCACGCCGGTGCACTATCTTTGCGACGAGGACAACGACTGGCTGCCCGACCTCGACGACATCGAAGCCAAGATCACGGCACGAACGCGCGCGATCGTCGTCATCAACCCGAACAACCCGACCGGTGCACTCTATCCCGACGCGCTCCTAGAAGGCATCGTCGAGATCGCCCGTCGCCACGGCCTGATCGTCTTCGCCGACGAGATCTACGACAAGACGCTCTACGACGGCCAGACGCATACCTCGATCGCGTCGCTCGCCGACGATGTGCTCTTCCTGACCTTCAATGGCCTCTCGAAGAACTACCGGTCGTGCGGCTACCGCGCCGGCTGGATGGTCGTCTCGGGGCAGATGCGCCACGCCGCCGACTACATCGAGGGACTCGGCATGCTGGCGTCGATGCGCCTGTGCTCGAACACGCCGGGGCAGCTCGCGATCCAGACTGCCCTCGGCGGCTACCAGAGCATCGACGACCTCGTCGCGCCCGGCGGTCGGCTCGCGCGCCAGCGCGACCTCGCGCACCAGCTCCTCACCGCGATCCCTGGCGTCACCTGCGTGAAGCCGAAGGCCGCGCTCTACATGTTTCCCAGGCTAGATCCGGAGCTCTATCCGATCGAGGACGACCAGCAGTTCGCTTACGAGCTGCTCGCCGAGCAGAAGGTGCTGATCGTCCAGGGCACCGGCTTCAACTGGCCGCGCCCCGATCACTTCCGGGTCGTCTTCCTGCCGAACTCCGACGACCTCGTCGAGGCGATGGGCCGGATCGCGACCTTCCTCTCGCACTACCGCGCGCGCCATGCGGCCACGCGCGCGGCGGCGCTCTCTCTCGGCTGAGATGGAGCCGTTCCGGGTCGGCCTGCTTGGCGCCGGCGTCGTCGGCGGCGGAACCTTCGCCGTGCTCGCCAGGAACCAGGACGAGATCAAGCGCCGGGCCGGGCGCGAGATCCGGATCACGCACGTCGCCGATCTCGATCTCGAGCGAGCGAACGCCGTCGCCCAGGGCCATGCCGAGGTCGGCAACGACGCGCGGGCGCTGATCGCACGGACCGACCTCGACGCGGTGATCGAGCTCGTCGGCGGCACGGGCATCGCGCGCGAGCTCGTGCTCGAGGCGATCGCATCCGGCAAGCACGTCGTCACCGCCAACAAGGCGCTCCTGGCCGTGCACGGCACGGAGATCTTCGCGGCGGCGAGGAAGCACGGCGTCGTCGTCGCCTTCGAGGCGGCCGTCGCCGGCGGCATCCCGATCATCAAGGCGCTGCGCGAGGGGCTCACGGCCAACCGCATCGAGTGGATCGCCGGGATCATCAACGGCACGACCAACTACATCCTCTCGGAGATGCGCGAGAAGCGGATCGACTTCGCCTGCGCGCTCGCCGACGCCAAGCGGCTCGGCTATGCCGAGGCCGATCCGACCTTCGACATCGCCGGCATCGACGCGGCGCACAAGGCGACCATCGTCAGCGCCATCGCCTTCGGCGTGCCGGTGCAGTTCGACAAGGCGTACATCGAGGGCATCGGCGAGCTGCAGGGTGCCGACATCGCCTACGCCGAGCAGCTCGGCTACCGGATCAAGCTGCTGGCGATCACCAAACGGCGCGAAGGCATCGCCGGCGCGGCCGACGGCATCGAGCTTCGCGTCCATCCGACGCTCGTCCCGTCGCGGCGCCTCATCGCCAACGTCGAAGGCGCGATGAACGCGGTCATGGTCCAGGGCGACGCGGTCGGCACGACGCTCTACTACGGCAAGGGCGCGGGCGCGGAGCCGACGGCCTCGGCGGTGATCGCCGACCTCGTCGACATCGCGCGCCTTGCCACGGCCGACCCGGACCATCGCGTCCCGCACCTGGCGTTCCAGCCGGCGGCGATGCAGAACCTCGTGGTGCTGCCGATCGACGAGGTCGTCACCTCGTTCTACCTGCGCCTGCAGGTGGCCGACGAGACCGGCGTGCTGGCGCGGATCACCGGCATCCTCGCTGGTCACGGGATCTCGATCGACGCCTTGCTGCAGCGGCCCAACGCGGCCGGCGCGAACGAGGCGCGCACCGACGTCATCATCCTCACCCACGACACCGTCGAAGGGCAGATGACGAGCGCGATCGCGCAGATGCAGGCGCTGCCGACGGTGCTGGCGGAGATCGTCCGCATCCGCAAGGAAGACCTGGCGTGAGGCCGCGAAGGGCACGAGCGCCGCGGCGATGAAGTACATCAGCACGCGCGGCGAGGCGGCCGGCCGCGGCTTCGCCGCGATCCTTCTCGAAGGCCTCGCCCCCGATGGTGGGCTCTACGTTCCCGAGCGCTATCCGAAGATCGATGCAGCGACGCTCGCCGCGTGGCGCCGGCTCGCCTATCCCGATCTCGCCTTCGAGGTGCTGTCGCTCTTCATCGACGACATTCCTTCCGCTGACCTGCGGGCGCTGCTCGCGCGCACCTACCTTGCCGACGTGTTCGGCGACGCGCGCATCGTGCCGTTGCGAGCGCTCGAGCCCGGCGTGTTCGTGCTCGGTCTTTCGAACGGCCCGACGCTGGCGTTCAAGGACATCGCGATGCAGTTCGTCGGCCAGGCCTTCGAGTACGTGCTCGCGCGTCGCGGCGGCCGCCTCAACGTCCTCGGCGCGACCTCGGGCGACACTGGCAGCGCGGCCGAGCATGCGCTGAAGGGCAAGCGCGGCGTCCAGGTCTTCATGCTCTCGCCGCTCGGCCGCATGAGCCCGTTCCAGCAGGCGCAGATGTTCAGCCTGCAGGACGCGAACATCCACAACGTTGCCGTCGACGGCGTGTTCGACGACTGCCAGGACCTCGTCAAGGCGGTCTCTGCCGACCTCGAGTTCAAGCGCCGGCACGCCATCGGCACCGTCAACTCGATCAACTGGGCGCGTTTGCTTGCTCAGGTCGTGTACTACTTCGCCGGGTATTTCCAGGCGACGACGCGCAACGACGATGTCGTCGACTTCGCCGTGCCGACAGGCAACTTCGGCAACATCTGCGCCGGCCACGTCGCTCGCTCGATCGGCCTGCCGATCGGCCGGCTCGTCCTCGCGACCAACGAGAATAACGTCCTCGACGAGTTCTTTCGCACCGGCACGTATCGCGTGCGCGGCGCCGCCGAGACGCACGAGACCTCGAGCCCGTCGATGGACATCTCCAAGGCCTCGAACTTCGAGCGCTTCGTCTTCGACGCGCTCGGCCGTGA
>JAYVVB010000133.1:0-5199 GCA_043787455.1 Rhizobacter sp. | reverse complement strand
GCGCGCAACTTCGACAGCACGATCGACGCCGCGCTCGACCGCAACGCCATCCCGCGCGCCGTGGTCGAGACACTGATCGACGCGACCCGGGCCGGCACGGCGCCGCTGCAGCGATACGCGCGGCTGCGCCAGAAGCTGCTCGGCCTGCCGAGCTACCACCTCTACGACAGCTTCGTGCCGATCTTTCGCAGCGACAAGTCCTATCCCTACGAGCAGGCGCGCGAGCTCGCCGTGCAATCGGTGGCGCCGCTGGGCGACGACTACGTCGCCAAGTACAAGCGCTTCGTCTCCGGTGGCCGGATCGACGTCTACGAGAACGAGGGCAAGAAGAGCGGTGCCTACAGCGCCGGCGTCTACGGCATTGGCCCGTACCTGCTGATGAACTACAACGACTCGCTCGACGCAGCGTTCACGCTCGCGCACGAGGCTGGCCACGCGATGCACACAGTGCTTTCGTACGAGACCCAACCCTTCGTCACGGCGGACTACACGATCTTCGTCGCCGAGGTCGCATCGACGACCAACGAGCGCTTCCTGCTCGACCAGCTGCTGAAGCAGACGAGCGATCCGAAGGAGCGGTTCCTGCTCCTCCAGCACGCGGTCGATTCGATCGTCGGCACCTTCTACACGCAGGTGCTGTTCGCCGATTTCGAGCTGCGCGCGCATCGCCTCGTAGAGAAGGACCAGCCGGTGACGACCGAGGTGCTCAACAACCTCTACGCGGGCCTGCTCAAGGAGTATTGGGGCGACGCGCTCGCGACCGACGACTTCTACAAGTGGACCTGGGCGCGCATCCCGCACTTCTACAACACGCCGTATTACGTCTATCAATACGCGACCTGCTTTGCGTCGTCGGCGCAGCTCTACAACGCGATGACGACCGGTCCCGCCGAGTCCCGCAAGGCCGCGACCGAGCGCTATCTCACGCTCCTGAAGAGCGGCGGCAACGACCACCCGATGACGCAGCTGAAGCAGGCCGGCGTCGATCTCACGCAGCGGGCGACGGTCCAGGCCGTCATCGACCAGATGGATCGTCTGGTCTCGCAGATGGAGACAGAGGCCGCGAAGATCCGCTGAGCTCCTGCGACGCGGCGCGAGGAGAGCCAGAAAAGCCCTGGTCGCCACCGAGGACCGCGCCCGGGAGAACAATGGTTTGGTCAACGGCCCGCCCGCCGGCTCGTTGAATAGCGACTGCCACCGCGTTCAGCCTGATCATGTCCACTCGCCCGAAGCTCCCTGCCGTCATCGTTCTGATCTGCGCCTGTGCCTCCGCATTCGCCGCGCCGGAGACGGCGCCGCATGCCGCGGCGTGCGTCGCCGCCCTCGAGGCGCAGGAAACGACCCTGGCCCAGACCGTCAAAGCCGGGGAACAGGTCGGCATGGAGCTGCTGAAAGTCGTGCGCAGCGGCATCACGATCATCGGCACCCAGTACCTCGCCGGCCTGCGCGAGGCCGAGGCGCGCCAGCTGCTCAAGGCCGCGCAGCAGGAGTTCCAGACCCTGCCGCCAGCGGCCGCGGGACAGCGTCAGGCCGAGTGCCTGCGCGAGGGCGAGGCGCTGTACGAGAACGCCTCGCTGATCGAGCGCAGCCTCATCACGACCGCGGCGCATCGCCGCATCAAGCGCATCACCGCGGCCGCGTAGCCGCGCGGCGGATGGCGCCGACGCCCGGCCAGCATATCTCCCCAGGACTCTCAGGCGCCGGCGGCGAACCGGGAGAGCGTGGCGGCGACGTCCTCGCTCAGCTCGGTGAAGACCGCGCCGATCTTGAACTCGCCCGCAGCCGAATACGACGAGTAGACGACCTTCGCCGATGCGGCGATGGGGTGCAGCGTCCCGCCCAGCGGCAGGTCGAACTCGATCTGGCAGCGCGTGCCGGGCGCGATCGGCCGCGCGGCGATGACGCTGATCCCTTCGCGGCCGATGTCCCAGGTCTGGACGGGCGTGCGGGTCGGGCCGTGTGTGACGATGGCGTCCTGGCGCAGCGCACGGCGGGCGGCGATCCGGCGACTGTGCTCGGGCGGTGGTGGCGGGCTGCTCATCATCGGATGGACGTTGCCGAGGTAGTCTAGTAGCTTGCTCCTCAACTCCCCAGGTCACCCGACACGATGAGTCTGCAATCCGTCCACGCTTTTTTCGCCGAGCGCGCACCCGATATCGAGATCCTCGAGGCGACGACGAGCACCGCCACGGTCGCGCTCGCCGCCGCGGCGCACGGCGTCGAGCCGGCACGCATCGCCAAGACGCTGGCGCTGCACCTGAACGGCGACGCGATCCTGCTCGTGATGAGCGGCACGGCGCGGCTCGACAACCGCAAGTACAAGGACCGCTTCGGCGCCAAGGCCAAGATGCTCGACGAGGCGGAGGTGCTGGAGGCGACGAGCCATCCGGTCGGCGGCGTGTGCCCGTTCGGATTGCCGCGAAAGCTGCGGGTCTATGCGGATGGATCGTTGCGAGCGTTCGACGTCGTCGTGCCCGCCGCCGGCGACACTCATCATGCGATCCGCATCGATCCCCGAAGACTCGTCCAGCTGGTGGATGCGGAGTGGGTCGATGTCGCGCAGGGCTGACGCATGCAACACCTGATAGATGACGACAAACCCGATCCCGCAGCCGCTGTCCACGACGACCGCCTCTGGCGCGACCACGGCTGGACCGCCCGCGTGGTGAAGAACGAGGACGACGAAGGCTGGGCCGTGGAGATGGTCAAGGACGGCGAGCCCGAGCCGGCGCTGGTCGGTCCCTGGACCATGGGCCGCGACAAGAAGAATCCGAAGCCGCTCGACAGCGCCGCGTTCAACACTTTGGTGAAGACCGCCGCGGAGGTGATCCGCCGGCATGAGCAGCAAACGCACGCCGAGCGGCACAAGGAAGTGACCGTCAGCGCCGCTTCGGGCCGGGTCACGGTGAAGCTCGACATCACGCCCGACGAGGACGACTCTTGGGCCGAGCTGAGCGCGTTCGACGCCTACGGAAGCGAATTGGCGCGCGTGCGAGTGGGCGTCGGGTTCAGGCTCGGCGCGGCGAGCGCTTCGGCCTGGATCGAGAACGATTTCCGCAAGCCGGGCTGACAGCCTCGAATGTGGCGGGAGTGCAAAACGATGACGATTCCCAAGTTCATGCGGGGGCTCGGTCGATCGGCAGCTCCAGCGCGGTGAGCCACAGGCGCACGTCGAGCTCGAGCTGGTGATACGCGGGCTCCATGTGCATGCACAGCGCGTAGAACGCCTTGTCGTGCTCGCGCTCCTTCAGGTGAGCCAGCTCGTGCACGACGATCATCTTCAGGAACGGTGCCGGCGACTGCTTGAACAGGCTGGCGATCCGGATCTCGCGCTTGGCCTTGAGCCTGTTGCCCTGCACCCGCGACACCGCGGTGAGCGTGCCGAGCGCATTGCGGGCGACGTGCAGGGACGTGTCGTACTGCACCTTCGACAGGGGGGCGGCGTTGCGCAGGTAGCGTGCCTTGAGCTCACCGGCGTAGTCGTAGAGGGCGCGATCGGTCTTGACATCGTGGCTTTCGGGGTAGCGCCGTCTCACCGTGTCGGCGAGGCGGCCCTGGGCGATGAGCTCGCGCACCTGGGCCAGCAGGGCGGGCGGATAGCCGATCAGGTACCGGAGCATCAGGCGTTGCGACGCAGGTCGCGCAGCATGAACAGGTACAGCCCCTCGACCTTCTCGCGCGCCCAAGGCGTGCGACGCAGGAAGGCGAGACTCGACTTGATGCTCGGGTCGCTCAGGAAGCAGCGCACCGGGATGCGTTCGCCGAGGCCAGGCCAGCCGTAGTGGGCCACGAGGGCGGTGAGGACGGCTTTCAGGGTGAGGCCGTGGAGGAGGTTGCGAGGCTGCTCGGGAACAGGCTTGGGAGCGGGCATGCGGTGATCTTCGCTCGTATGGCAGCAATGAGTGGGAAAAGTGTCCGAGTCCCGGGTCTTGAAGGCTGCGACGGCTGGCGAGGCGGTCGACCCCTTTGATCTGGATCAGGCCGTGCGATCGCGAAGGGGAGAGACTGTGCGGCATTCGTCGCACTGCGAGCGCCGCCGGGCTCGGTGTGGCCTCTCAGGAAGTCCCATGACCCATTCGATGCTGCGCCGAACCCTGCTGCTGATCGCTCTGCAGGCGATCTTCTCTAGCGCGCATGCGCAGGCGGCCGCATCGCCAACCCGGGGGCGACTGCTCTACACCACTCACTGCCTTGCATGCCACAACTCGACGATGCACTGGCGCGATGCGCGACAGGCGAAGGACTGGGAAAGCTTCGAGGAAAACGTGCGTCGCTGGCAAGCGGCCGCCAAGCTCCAGTGGAGCGAGGCTGATATCGAGGAGGTCGCACAGCACCTCAACGACACGATCTACCGCTATCGGCGCCCGACCGATCGCGGCAGAGGATGAGATTGGCCGACTGCCCTTGCGCATGCCTGCATGGCAACCCAGGTTCTGCGTCGAGAATGAGCGGGCGGCTGGAAGCTCCGGCAAGAGGAAAGACATGAGCAACAAGAAACTTCTCGATCAATCGATGGGCGATCTTCGTTCGCAGATCAGCGCCCTGGACATGGAAGACGATCAAACCAGGCAAGGCCTCGGGGTTCTGGTCGATGACATCGAGAAGACGCTCGGGAGCTCCGGGGACGTCCGAGCTCACGAGAACCTCGGCGAACGCCTGAAGGCGTCGATCCTTCAGTTCGAGGTCTCGCATCCTCGGATCGCCGTCGTCCTCAACGAGCTCGCGGAGAAGTTGAGCAACATGGGCATCTGAAAGATACCTCGTGCTGGCAGCGCTGATTTTCGCGGTGAAGATCTGCGTCCAGGCGCTGAAGCAGGCGAACCCGACCGCACACGAGATTCCATCGCTGGCTGGGGTGCAGGGAGCGCCGGCATGAAAGCAGAGCGTGAAAACGGCCGCGACGCGGTGGTGCGCGAAACGAGCAGGACGCCTGGGCCGGCGACAGTCGACGGCGGACTGCGTCTGCGCGCCCGCAGGTTTTGCCCGGCATGCCGTTCCCTGACTACGAGCGCTACCTCGCGCAGGCCGCTGAGAGCCATTCCAGCGCCTCCATACTGTCGCGAAATGAGTTTTGTCTTCAGACGATCGAGCGTAGATACGGCAACGGCGGCGCGCGATGTTGCTGATCAGGGGCTAGAGTTCAAAGGGAGAGGCTTTGGCCTGATCACGGTCGTTTCCTGCCCGCGCAAGACGGTCGTT
>JAYVVB010000132.1:0-2752 GCA_043787455.1 Rhizobacter sp. | reverse complement strand
GTCGTCGAGCCGCCGTACTGCGCGCCGTAGTAGATGCCGGCCAGCATGATCAGCGCCGGTGTCGCGTCGAGCGCGTAGGTCGAGGGCAGCAGCATCGCGATCGTCGCGACCGGGCCGATGCCCGGCAGAACGCCGATCAGCGTGCCGAGCATCGCGCCGAAGAAGGCGTACGTCAGGTTCTGCAATGTGAACGCGACGCCGAAGCCGATGCCGAGGTTGTGGATCAGATCCATGCCGTGCTCGGGCCTAACCGAAGAAGCGGGGCCAGACCGGAATGGTCAGCTCCAGTCCGTAGACGAAGATCAGCCATGAGAAGACCGTCAGGACGAGCGCGTTGATCGCCACGCCCTTCCAATGGAACTCGTCACCCGCGAAGCTCGTGATGACGATCAGCACCGGTACCGTGAGGGCGAGGCCGATCGGCTCGAGCATCAGCCCGAAAACGACGATGGCGACGACGATGACGAGCAGCGGCCGCCACGCGAAAGAGCCGATCCGGTCGCCGCCTTCGCTTTCGATCGTGAGCGACTTGAAGAGGACGATCGACCCGAGCAGGGCAAGCAGGACGGCGAGCCCGAGCGGGAAATAGCCGGCGCCGGGACGCGCGGACAGCTGCGACATGCGCGCCCACAGGTTGGCCGCGCACGGATCGTTGGGCGGACACGCCGGACCCATGCTGTACGTAGTCGAGCCGATCGCGAAGACAACGCCGACCGCGATGAACATCAGACCCGACCAGAAGTCGCGCTCGCTCTTGATCTTCACGAAACCCCGTTGCCTTTTTAGTGACGCCGCGATTCTAGGCAGCGACCCTCGCGGGCCGTTTCTGGTTTACACCGAGCGCACTCGGTGCGCGGCCGCTATTCCCAGGCCGGGGTCGCGCGCAGCACTTCGTCGAGTGTGGTGAGGCCTTCGGCGACCTTCATCGCGCCGGCGAGACGCAAGGGCCTGAGACCGTCCTGCAAGGCCTGCTGGCGCAGCTTGCTCTCGTCGCACACCGGCTGGATCGCACTGCGCGCCGCGTCGCTCACCGTGAGCAGCTCGAACAGGCCGGCGCGACCACGAAAGCCGGTCATGCGGCATTCGAGACAGCCGACCGCCTTGTACGGACGCACGCCGCCGTTGAGCCGCCACGGCTTTACGACCTCGTGCAAGGTCTCGCGGGTGACTTCCTCGTCGGGCTGCTTGCAGGCGACGCAGAGGGTTCGCACCAGGCGCTGCGCGAGCACGCCGATCAGCGTCGAGCCGATCAGATAGGGGGCGACGCCGAGATCGTTGAGGCGCGTGATCGCCGACGCCGAATCGTTGGTGTGCAGCGTCGAGAAGACGAGGTGGCCGGTGAGCGAGGCCTGGATCGCCATGTCGGCGGTCGCGAGGTCGCGGATTTCGCCGACCATGATGATGTCCGGGTCCTGGCGCATCAGGGCGCGCAGGCCTTCGGTGAAGCCGAGATCGATGCCGCTCTGCACCTGCGTCTGATTGAACGCGGGCTGGATCATCTCGATCGGGTCCTCGATCGTGCAGACATTGACCTCGTCGGTCGCGAGGCGGCGCAGCGTCGAATAAAGCGTCGTCGTCTTGCCCGAGCCGGTCGGCCCCGTGACGAGGATGATCCCGTGCGGCCGCGCGGTGAGCTCCTCCCAGCGCCGACCGTCGTGGTTGCCGAAGCCGAGGCTCTCGAGCGTCTTGACGGTGGTGTCGGGATCGAAGATCCGCATCACCATCTTCTCGCCGAATGCGGTCGGCAGCGTCGACAGGCGCATCTCGACCTCGTCGCCGGCGGGATTGCGAACCTTGATGCGGCCGTCGAGCGGACGGCGCCGCTCGATCACGTCCATCCGGCCGAGCAGCTTCACACGCGCAACCATCGCGCTCATCACGCCCGGCGGCAACTGGTAGACGGTGTGCATCACGCCGTCGATGCGAAAGCGGATGACGCTCCTCTCGCGCCGCGGCTCGAGATGAATGTCGGAAGCGCGCTGGTCGAACGCGTACTGCCAGAGCCAGTCGACGACCTGGATCACGCCCGAGTCGTTGGCGTCGAGCTGCTTGCCCGACTTGCCGAGCTCGACCAACTGCTCGAAGTTGGCGAGCGCCGCCGACTCGCCCATCTTGGTCGCGTTGCGGACCGAGCGCGAGAGCGCGTAGAACTCGGTCGTGTAGCGCGCGATCTCGGTCGGGTTGACGATGACGAGGCGGATCGTCCGGCGCGTGTGCGCCTCGATCTCCGGCACCCAGGCGACGTCGAGCGGCTCGCACGTCGCGATCGTCACCTCGCTCGGGCCGAAGCTGAGCGGCAGGGCATGGCGCCGCTCGGCGTACTGGATCGACATCACGTCGGCGACGCGGCCGACGTCGACCCTGAGCGGGTCGATGCGCATGTACGGCAGTCTGGAGCGCTTCGCCAGCCACTCGGTGAGCGTCTCGGTGTCGAGGACCTTGCCGTCGCCGTGTCGCGTGAGACCGGCGCTGCCCAGGCGAACGAGCGGATGCTGGGCACTGTTGCCACCGGCGAAGCGCCGCGCCGTGCGCTCGACGTCCTCGGCGCTCAGGACCTTGTCGTCGCGCAGCCAGGCGAGCACCGTTCGCCAGGTGAGCTTGCCGCTCGCTACGACGTTGAGGGTGAGATCGGTCTGCGCGAAGTTCGAGGATGCTCGCGTGGGCGCGCTCGCGCGATCGAACTCGCTCTCGCGGCCCGCGCCGGCGCCACGCACCGGCACGACCGGTCGAGCGCCGGCTGCGGCGAGGTCGC
>JAYVVB010000131.1:0-18528 GCA_043787455.1 Rhizobacter sp. | reverse complement strand
CAGCTGCCTCAGTTCGCGGTCGGCAACAAGAACCTGAAGGGCCTGTGGAGCAGCTCGCCGATCTTCGCCAACGACCTTGCCGCCCTGACCTGGCAGTAGCGTCAAGCCGCCCTTTGCCCGGACCGACGGAGACCGCCGCGACCACCAAAGCCGAAACCGTGCGCGGCTGAATGTCACGCTCGGTTTGCGGCCATGAACCCGTTCTACACTGATTCTGTGCCCGCTCTTTTTTCAGCATGAGCAACCTCACCATCACGCGGGACGCGCTCGTCGTGCAGGCGGCGCTCGACGCGGGCCGCGCGACGCTCTTCAGCGAAGACTTGCAGGACGGCCAGCGCTTCGAATCGGCGGGGGATCGCGCGGCGTCGGTCACCGTGGTCAATCCCTTCGCATCGAACGCACCCGCAACCGGTCCTGAGGTTCACGGGCCGCGTCGGGCCTGTGCTGTCGCGCCACCGAAGCGCAAGACGCCGGCACCGCGCAGCCGACCATGACCGCTCTCCACGACCTCCACGCGACCGAGCTCCTCGCCCGCTATCGCGATCGCTCGCTCTCGCCTGTGGAGGTGACCCAGGCCGTGCTCGACCGCATCGCCGCCTGGGAGCCGCACCTGCACGCGACCTACGCACTCGACGCCGAGGCCGCACTCGCCGCGGCGCGCGTCTCGGAAGCACGCTGGCTGCGCCACGTGAGCGCCGGCGAGAAGGTCGGCGCGCTCGATGGCGTGCCGGTGATGATCAAGGAGAACATCGCCACGGTCGGCACGCCGATGCCGCTCGGCACCGCCGCCACCGAGCTCGTCGCCGCGGCGCGCGACGCGCCGCCGGCGGCGCGCCTGCGCGAAGCCGGCGCCGTCATCCTCGGCAAGACGACGATGCCCGACTACGGGATGCTGTCGTCGGGCCTGTCGAGCTTTCATGGCCTGACGAGGAATCCATGGGACCTCACGAAGAACCCGGGCGGCAGCAGCTCGGGCGCGGCCGCGGGCGTCGCCGCCGGGTACGGGCCACTCCACCTCGGCACCGACATCGGCGGCTCGGTGCGGCTGCCGGCGGGATGGTGCGGCATCTTCACGCTGAAGCCGAGCCTCGGCCGGATCCCGATCGATCCGCCCTACGCCGGCCGCGTCGCCGGGCCGATGACACGCACCGTCGCCGACGCGGCGCTGATGATGGGCGTGCTCGCCCAGCCCGACGATCGCGACGCGACGAGCCTGCCGACGCAGACAATCGAGTGGCAGCGTCTCGAGCGCGACATCGCCGGCCTACGCATCGGCCTCCTGCCCGACATCGGCGTCGGCCTTCCGGTCGATGAAGAAGTCGCGGCGGCCGTCGAGGCTGCGGCGAGAGCCTTCAAAGCAGCCGGCGCCAAGGTCGAGCGCGTCGCACCGTTTCTCACGCGCTCGATGTTCGAGGGCATGGACGACTTCTGGCGCATGCGCGCCTGGCTCGACATCTCGGCGCTGCGGGAGGAGCGGCGCGCCCGGGCGCTTCCCTTCATCGTCGAGTGGGCGCGGCGCGGCGCGGCGCTCTCGGGCGAGCGGGTGTTCCGCGGCTACAGCCAGATGGCGGCGATGCGCGACGCCGCCGTCGCCGCCTGCCGGCCCTACGACGTCGTGCTCTCGCCGACGTCGCCGATCGCTGCCTACGCCGCCGAGTGGCCCTGCCCGACCAACGACCCCGAGCGGCCGTTCGAGCACATCGCCTTCACGCTGCCGTTCAACATGAGCGAGCAGCCCGCCGCGAGTATCGACTGCGGTCAGACGAGCGCGGGCCTGCCGATTGGCCTGCAGATCATCGGCCATCGCCACGACGACCTCACGGTGCTGCAGGTCGCGCGCGCCTGGGAATCGATGCGACCGACGCCGCGTCCCTGGCCCGAGCCGCCCGCGCCGGGCTGACATCGCGCGGGCCGACGTCGCGGGTTGAAGTCGATGCTTCGGCGCGATCCGCGCGGCAACCCGGTCTCGACAGCGTCGGCGGCCGCGCTCGACGCGAGCGAGCACGCCCTCTGGCGGATGATGTCGTTCTACGGCGCACCGCTCGACGATCTCGACGCCGCCGTCGCTGCCGACCCCGGCTGGATCCTGCCGCGGCTGATGAAGGCCGGCTTCCTCCTGAGCCTCACCGAGCCCGCGCTCGTGGCGCAGGCCGCGGCGCTGCTCGCCGACGCCGAGTCGCTCGCCGCTGATGCGAACGCGCGCGAGCGCGGCCACCTCGTCGCCCTGCAACGGCTCGCCAGCGGCGACTGGGTCGGCGCCGGCGACGCTTGGAGCGCGCTCCTGCGCGAGCACCCGCGCGACGCCCTCGCCTTGCAGTGGGCGCATCTGTTCGACTTCTATCGTGGCGATGCGACCCAGCTGCACGCCCACGTCGAGAACGTGCTGCCGGCCTGGCCGGACGACGATCCGCTCCACCCTTACGTGCTGGCGCTGCATGCCTTCGGCCTCGAGGAGTCGGGGCGCTATGCCGAAGCCGAGGCCGAGGGCAGGCGTGCGCTCGCAGACACGGCGCGCGTGCCCTGGGCGATCCATGCCGTGGCCCACGTGATGGAGATGCAGGGCCGACACGTCGAGGGCCGGCGCTGGCTGGGCGAATGGCGTCCGCACTGGGGCGCGGGCGAGGGCGTGGGTCGCAACGGCTTCGCCGGCCACCTCGGCTGGCACGAGGCCCTCTTCGCGCTCGAGGCGCTCGACACCGGCGCGGCCCTGCACAGCTACGACGCCTACCTCGGCACGGCGCAGATCGAGATCACGCTGCAGCGCGTCGACGCCGCGTCGCTGCTCTGGCGCGTCGCGTTGCTCGGCATCGAAGTCGGCGACCGCTGGCGCGAGCTGCTCGCCGGCTGGCGGCTCGACGCTGCGGCCGCAGGTCAGTCCGTATTCAACGACGTGCACGCCACCCTGGCCTTGATCGGTGCGGGCGAGCTCA
The DNA here is from genome assembly GCA_043787455.1 of Rhizobacter sp. Classification (GTDB taxonomy): domain Bacteria; phylum Pseudomonadota; class Gammaproteobacteria; order Burkholderiales; family Burkholderiaceae_C; genus Schlegelella_A. The sequence goes on along the minus strand of JAYVVB010000131.1, from coordinate 15,598 downwards.
CGGTCGCGCGCGAATGGGTCGCGCTGTCGCTTGCAGGCGCCGAGCGGCGAGCCGGCTGGAATCACGAGGTCGCGCGCGACTTGGGCGCGCCCTTGCAGCGCGGTCTGCTCGCGTTCGGCGCAGGCGAGTTCGCCGCTGCGGCCGAAGCGATCGCGCCGCTGCGCGCCGGACTGGCGCGCTTCGGCGGCAGTCGCGCGCAACGCGACGTCGTCGATCAGACGCTGCTCGCTGCCGCGACACAGGGCGGCTTGCCGACGCTGGCGCGCGCGCTGCTCGACGATCGCGGCCACGGCAAGCGCGCGACGCCGCTCACAGCCTGGTGGGAAGAGCGACTCGCGCGCGGGTCCGGGCGCTAGACCATTGGCGCGACGAGCTTCTCGGTCGCGAAGGCGCGCTGTACCGCCGGCCGCTCGAGCATGCGGTCGAGCCAGGGCTTGAGATGCGGCAGGGCGCGCGCCGGCCGAGCGAAGCCGCGCGTCCAGCGGCAGAGCACGAACGCATACCCATCGGCGAGACCGAAGGTCTCTCCGAGCAGCCACCGGCCGCCATGGCGCGCGAGTTGGGCGTCGAGCTGATCGAGCATCGCGCCGATCTTCTTCTCGGCATGCGCCTTCACGACCGCGGCGCCGGCCGCGTCGTCGGCCCAGCGCTCGGGATAGAAGTAGACGATGAGCGCGGCATGCATCGTGTTGGCGAGCCAGGCGAGCCACTTGTACGCCTGGGCACGCTCTGGCGTGCCGAGCGGAGGCAGCAGGCCCGCGGCAGGATGCGTGTCGGCGAGGTGCATGACGATGGCAGCCGTCTCGTAGAGCACGATCGTCGGCGCCTCGCGCGCGTCGCCGTCGACGAGGACCGGGATCAGGCCGGTGGGGTTGAGCGCGAGGTACCCGGCCGACTTGTGCTCGCCGTGCGCGCGGTCGACGAGCTTCAACGCGAACGGCGCGCCGATTTCTTCGAGCACGATGTGGGCGATGAGACTGGCATTGCCGGGAAAGTAGTGAAGCTGCAACATGCGCCTTCGATCCTCGTGCCAGTGGCTGCAATGCGCGATTCTCGCCGTCGTCGGCCAGGCCTCGATTCGCCGCGCCCGGGAGATGCCGCCCACGACGAATCCCGGTCCCTCCAGACGCGCCGTGATCCCGGCGATGCCCTACCCGCGACGCGCCGACCGCGATGACGCGTTACTCGACGCGCTCGAGATAGCTCTGGAAAACGCCGACGTGGACGAAAGCCGCGTCGGCTGCGTTCGGCCAGAGCTCGGCGCTGCTGAAGCGCACGTCGTAGGTCGGCTCGTCCTCCGCCGCCACGCCGTGGGCGTGGGCATCGGGAAATGGATAGCGCGGCGACTCGCTGACGACGACGCCGACCTTGCCGCGGATGTACGCCGGCAGGCGCACGTGGCCGGGCACGTGCTCGCTCCTGGCGCGGACAGGGTCGCCCGGCGCGAAGCGCTCGCTCCCGGGCCGGTTCGATCGCCCGGGCGCGCTCGCCAGCGCGAGCGGGAAGGTGCCTTCGGCGAGCGCTTCGAGCTCCTCGCGCGTGCAGACGCCCTTCTCGACGCACAGCGTCGCCAGGCTCGTCAGCGAGCGCTCGTAGTAGCTCGCCGACAGGTAGTGACGCGGCTCCATGCGCTCGATCGCATGGCGGTACTCGTCCATGTTGAAGACGCCGAGTCGGACCGCAAGCGAGTAGAGCGCGTTGACGCGTTTTTCCCATGGCTCGTGGAACGCCGACGCCGTCGCCGAGTGGCGCACCGGGCCGAAGCCCTGCTTGCCGCCGAGGTCGTGGATGCCGTCCATCGTGTGTTCCTCGCTCGAAGTCAGAGGCGCGCCACGCCGATCATCGAATCCTGGGTCACGAGCGCGGCGAGACGCTCCTCGGCCCAGTCGTCGGTGCCTTCAGGTCGCAGCGGCAGGACCATGTAGCGCGTGTCGGCCGTCGTGTCCCAGACGCGGATCTCCATGTCGGCCGGCAAGGTCAGGCCCATCTCGGCGAGCACGGTGCGCGACTCGCGCACGACGCGGGCGCGGTACTCCAGATCCTTGTACCAGTCGGGCGGCAAGCCGATGATCGTGAAAGCCGTGCACGAGCAGAGCGTGCAGCAGATGACGTTGTGCACGTGCGCAGTGTTCTCGAGCAGGACGAGATGGCGGTGATGGCGCGGCAGCTCGAAGCCGAGCTCGCCGACCGCGGCCCGGCCGTTCGCGAACAGCCGCTCGCGAAACGCGGCGTCGGTCCACGCCTTGGCGACGATGCGCGCGCCGTTCGCCGGCAGCCACTGCTCCTCGACCAGATGCGCGGCCTGTTCGATGAACTCGGCCGGCTGCATACCGCGCTCGTGAAGCACGGCCTGGATCGCGTCGACACGGCGCTCGACGGAAGCGACGGTGGCAGGATTTCGGTGGCCCGGATCGGACATGGCGTTCACCTCGCAATGGAGCAGGTCGGTCAAGTATAAGAATCCGCCCATGGGCGCATCGCCTCGCGCGCCGCGCCACACCGGTAAGTGATCCTCGACCTCGGATCAGCGCAAGCTCACGGTCTCGCGCTTCCACGCCGGATCCTGCCAGCGCATGAACGGCCCGAGCACCGACGGGTCGCTCGCCTGGCGGTCGGTCGACAGCGTGTCGGTGCGAACGACCTCGAAGTTGTGCTTGAGCCCCTTCGCACCTCGCGCTTCCTTCACGACGAGCATCTGCCTGCCGCCCGGTACCCAGCCTGCGAACTCGGCGTAGCCGAGCTCGGGCGTCACCGTCGACGGCGGCAGCACCTGCACCGACCAGGCGTCCTTCGACCGACGCGCGAAGACCCAGAGCTCGCGCCACCCTTCCATCGGCTGCACGGCGAGGGCGAGGACGTTGCCTTCGCGGTTCAACGTCGCCGACTGTGCCCAGACGACCCCGTAGGTGCAGCGCTTCGCGAGCGGAACGCTCGCGTCCCGTTTCGCAAGCGACTCGCTGGCAGCCGGCCGCGCGACGTCGACGAGCAGCACGCAGGTCTGGCCCGGCTCGCCGGCGACGGTGATCACGCCGACGTTGCGGTTCGTCTTCGCGACGATAGTCGCTGCCGCCCAACGCGACGCGCCGACGCGGATCGCGGCATCGTTCCATGCCGCGAGGTCGCCGTCGGCGAGCTCGCGCCGATCGACGTCGGCGAGCTCGGCGATCGCGCGTTTGGCCGCCGCTTCGGCGCCGGCCGATTCGCCACGACGCGTGCGCTGGAACGCGAGTCCGCTCCACACGCTCGCCCGGCGCATCGCGACCCGGCTCCTCCAGGTGTTCGAGAGGCTCGTCGTGTCGACGCGGTCGAGCACTTCGCCGCGCCAGGCGTCGACGCGCTGGCGCTCCGTCATGGGCAGCGCCGGATCAAGACACTCGGGACGCGTCAGGCCGAGCGCAGCGCGCGCGCGCTCGGTGGCGTCGGCCGTGGCCATGGCGAGGACGCGGCGAAACGCCTCGCCGTCGTAGCAGATGCGCATCGCGCCGTCGCGCTCGAAGCTCTTGAACGCGACGCCGTAGCGCGCGGCGACCTCGAGATGCGCCGCGAGCGCGGTCTCGGCGCGGCTCGGCGCGACGGCGATCGTCGCCGCGCCCGTCGCGGCAACGGGAGATGACCCCGACGACGCGCGCTGCGCCAATCGATCGGCCATCGTGCCGATCGCATCGAAGGCTTCCGCGCCGCCGGCGCCTTGCACGACGTCGGGCGTCGCCGCTTTGAGATACGCCGCGGCGAAGCCGATGCCGAGCGCTTCGGCGCCCGGGGCGTCGCGCACGAAGCGCAGCACGGCAAGCAGCTCCGGCGCATCGCCCGCGGCGAGCGAGGTGCGCCGCACGCGGCTCGCCTCGACGAAGCCGCCGCGCTCGCGCCGGTAGTCCCAGACCTGGAGGTGGTCGACGCGCTCGCCGCGCACCTCGACGACTTCACCCTGCCAGAGCAGCGCCTGCTGCTGCGCCGTCTCGTGCGGCGCGGCGCGCAGCGCCGTCTGGTCGCGGATGACGATCGCGAGCGTCGGCACGGTGGCCGGCCCGGCTGTGGCCGACGCCATCGCGGTGGCGGGCCCGGTCGCGGTCGCGGCGCCGGCGAGCGTCGCCGCCGCCGCGCAGATCGCCGCGACCAGCACGGTCACACCGACGCGGATCAGCTCGCGCGGGCCGGCGCTCACGGGGACTCCTTTGCGTCGTCGGCGGCGGCATGCTGCTCTTCGTCGCTCGCTGCCGCAAGCGCACTGCGTTTGTGGCTGCCGAGCAGCCCCGCGCCGATGAAGCTGCCGTCGGTGCCGGGCGCGGCGATGATCACCTGCACTTTGTCGGAGAGCTTGTCGGCCATCGTCTTCTGGATCAGGAGCGGGTGGCGCGTGATGAGAGCGCCTTCGCGGCTCATCTGCTCGGCGTTCGACTTGCCGACCTTGTCCATGCGGTAGACCTCGGCGTCGGCGAGCTTCTGGCGCGCCTCGGCTTCACCACCGGCCTCGATCCGGCGCGCCTGCGCGCTGCCCTCGGCGTGCTTGATGCGCGTCACCTTCTCGGCCTCGGCCTCGAGCTGGCGCTGCTCGATCTGGCGCTGCTTGAACGGCAGCACGTGCTTCATCGCCTCTTCCTGGCCCCTGGCGGCGATGATCTGCTCGCGCGCCGCAGCCTCGGCGCCGATCTCGCGCCGCACTTTCTCGGATTGGGCCGTGAGCTCGGTCTCCTTGACCTGCTTCTCCTTCAGGTCGAGTGTGTACTTCATCTTCTCGCCGGCAAGCTCCTCGGCGAGCAGGCTCTCCATGCCGCGCCGGTAGTCGGCGGGCAGGTCGATCTTGCCGATCTGCACGCTGCGCAGCACGATACCGTCGCCCGCCAGACGCGGCTTCAGCTCGGCCTCGACCGCCTGCTGGATCTCGGTCCGCTTGGTCGAGAAGATCTCCCGCACGGTATAGCGGGCGAACACCTTGTAGATCACGCCCTGCGCCGCCGGCTCGACGATCTCGGCGCCGACGTCGTCCGGGAGGCTCTTGGCGAGCGCGGCGACCTTGAGCGGATCGATCGCAAAGCGTACCGTGAGGTCGGCGCCGAGCGAGAGACCCTCGACCGACTGCAGCGGCGCCGGGCCGTCGGCCCGGCTCATTTGCGCAGCGCGCCAGCTCCGGTCGCGCAAAGAGAAGACGCGCATCTGCTGCAGCCCCGGCAGGACGAAGACGCTGCCCTCGTTCCACTCGCTGACGTTGCCGGTGAGATGGTTGATGCGCACGCCGACCTCGCCGCGGCCGACGCCCTGAACGGGAGGATGCATCACCAGCGCGACCGCCGACGCCACCGCGAGGGCGACGACGGTGAGCGGTAGTGCCGCACGGCGCAGGTCGAAGCGGCCGCGGTCGCCGACGACGATCGTCTCGTCGTCGCTATCCAGGCCACGGTCGTCGCGCCGCTCGCGCCGCGCCAGCTTCGCCCGCACCGCATCGACCCAGGTCTTCCAACGCATTTGCCACATGTCCGCTCTCCCCTTCGCTGCACCGTGCCGCGGTGAGAGCACTGTCGCGTTCGATCGCGCAGCGGCGATGAAGGCTGCGAGAAGTCGGCGTGGGTGGGCGGTGAACTTGCGTCTAGTCGCCGGCGCGGCGCGCTGCCGCGATGCACTCGAGCAGCACAGCGATGTCGCCGACCTGGTTCGCGAGCAGGAGGACGAGGCGCGCGTCGAGATCGGCGCTCTGGCTCTCGCCGAGGCCCTGGTGCGCGGCGGTCCATTCAGCGTAGAAGCCGTCGGGGTCGGCGATGTTCGATTCGGTCTTCATGACGCTCCGGTCTCCAGCGACAGGGCCCGCCGCAGCGCGGCCTCGACGGCTTGCACGGTCGGTTGGCCGATCTCGGCCGCGACATAAGCGTCGGGGCGGACGAGCACGAAGGTGCCCGCGCCGACGCCGAGCTGACGGGCGACGTCGTCGTCGGCCGCAGTAGAGCGCACGAGCAGCGGCCAGCGCGCCGCAAGGCCTGCGAGCGAGGCGAGATCGGCCTCTTCGGCACCGACCCACAGGCCGAGGAAGCGCGTCCCGTCGGCAAGCAGTCGCATCACCGTCGTATCGCCGACGACGACGTTCTGCAGCGACCGTGCGCCGGCCGGCACCCACGACGACGGTGGATAGGCGTTGGCCTGCGCCATGCGCCCCGTGTTGGCGAGCCGGCGCGCGAACTCGTGCGTGCGCGCCAAGGCGACGACGGCGCGCCGCATCCGGTGCTCATGGGCGCTGCGCGGCGCGAGGAAGCGCGCTGTGCGGCTCGTGACGCGAAGGTTCTCGACGGCGGCGGCGTGGCGCTCGTCGTGGTAGCTGTCGACGAGGCGCTCGGGCGCGCGATCCTCGACGACCAGCGCCAGCTTCCAGCCGAGGTTGGCCGCGTCCTGGATGCCGTTGTTGCCGCCACGCGCGCCGAACGGGCAGACGACGTGCGCCGAGTCGCCGATGAACAGGGTCCGGCCGACACGAAACGTTTCGAGCAGGTGGTCGCGGTACTGGTACGGGCCGATCCAGACGAACTCGAACTCGACGTCGGCGCCGAGCTGCTCGCGCAGGCGCGCGCCGGCGACTTCGGGCCGGCTGATGGTCTCGGTGTCGGCGTCCTCGTCCATCTGGTAGTCGAGGCGCCAGACCTCGTCGGCCATCAGGTGCTGCCAGACGGCGCGGCCTTTGTTGAAGGGCGCGTCGATCCAGGTCCAGCGCTCGACCGCGAACGGCTTCTTGAAGCGCACGTCGGTGATGCACCAGCGATCCGTGCTGCGCGACGGGTTCACCGACAAGCCCATCGCCTCGCGGATCGCGCTGTTGGCGCCGGTGGCGTCGACGAACCAATCGGCCTCGAGCGTGTAGGCGCCGGCGGGCGTCGCGACCGAGACGACCGCGCCGTCGTCGCCGTGCTCGACCAGAGTCACCGCGTGCTTCCAGCGGATCGCCTCGGGTGCGAGCTCGAGGATGCGCTCGACCAGGAACCACTCGAGGTAGAACTGCTGCAGGTTGATGAACGGCGGCTGCTCGGAGTAGCTCTCGTCCTTGAGGTTGAAGGCATAGACCTCGTCGGCGCCCGAGAACGTGCGGCCGACCGACCAGGTGATGCCTTTGGCGCGAATCTTCTCGTAGAGGCCGAGGCGGTCGAACACCTCGAGGCTCTTTTGCGCATAGCAGATGCCGCGCGACGACGCGCCGCGAACGCCGACGGTGTCGTCCTCGTCGAGCAGGACGAAGGCGACGCCGCGCAGCGCCAGGTCGCAGGCCAGCGTCAGGCCCGCAAGGCCGCCGCCGGCGATGACGACCGGATGGCGCTTGCGCTCGCCCGACGCGAGCTCGGGCGGCGCGACGAACGGCCAGCTCGGCAACTGGTACGCCGGCGCGAACTTCCAGATCTCGGGGCTCATGCAGCGGTTATAGCGACTCCGCGAACGCCGCGATCTCGTCGGCAACCCGCAACTCCAGCCTTCGGCGTGAGGACCCGGCCTGCGCGGCCGGCCCGGAGAGCAGGCAGCCGTTGGCGGCGGCCGGGTCGCTGCCGAAGACGGCGAGGGTGTGGGTGCCGATCGTCTCGCGCCGCGTCGGCGCGGCGAGCAGCCAGTCGATGGGGTGGGTGACGGTGGCAGTCAGGAGGTGCTCCTGCTGTGGTGAATCGGAGCGCTCGTGCTGCGCGACGGTTCCTGACAACGTGGTGTCAGCAGAGACCCTGTCGCACCGGTCACGCCGTCGCCTGGATCACCGCATGCTCCCAGCGCCGCATCCATTCGCCAGCTCGATCGCGCGACATCGTCGGATAGAAGGTGCGGTCGACCTGCCACTGCGCCGCGAGCTCCTCGGTGCCGGTATAGACGCCGCAGCTCAGGCCCGCGAGGTAGGCGGCGCCGAGGGCAGTCGTCTCGATCACCTTGGGGCGGATCACGGGGATGCCGAGCAGGTCGGCCTGGAACTGCATCAGCAGGTCGTTGACCGACGCGCCACCGTCGACGCGCAGCTCGGCGACCGGCACGCCGCCGCCGGCGACGATGTCCTTGCTCATCGCGTCGAGCAGCGCCGCGCTCTGGAACGCGATCGATTCGAGCGCAGCGCGGGCGATGTGGGCGATCGTCGAGCCGCGCGTCAGGCCGACGATGGTGCCGCGCGCGTCGGGGTTCCAGTGCGGCGCGCCGAGGCCGGTGAAAGCGGGCACAAACATCACGCCGCCGTTGTCGGGCACGCTCTCGGCGAGCTGCTGCACCTCGCTGCTCGCCTTGATCGCCTTGAGTCCGTCGCGCAGCCACTGCACGACGGCGCCGCCGATGAAGACGCTGCCCTCGCGCGCGAACTGCGGCCGCGGGCCGGGCTGCGCCGCGCTCGTCGCGAGCAGGCCGTTGGTCGACACCTCGAAGCGGTCGCCGGTGTTCATGAGCATGAAGCAGCCGGTGCCGTAGGTATTCTTCACCTGGCCGGGACGAAAGCAGGCCTGGCCGAAGAGCGCGCTCTGCTGGTCGCCGGCGACGCCGCCGATCGCAATCGACGCGCCGAAGAGATCGGCCGTCGTGTGGCCGAAGACGTGGCTCGAGGGATGGACGTCGGGCAGCACGGCGCGCGGGATCGCGAGCGCCGCGAGCAGCTCGTCGCTCCACGTGCCGCGCGGCACGTCGAAGAGGAGCGTGCGCGATGCGTTGCTGGCGTCGGTCGCGTGGACGGCGCCGGCGCGTGTCGCCGATTCGGCGCCGCCAGTGAGCAGCCACATGAGCCAGCTGTCGACCGTGCCGAAGGCAAGCTCGCCGCGTTCGGCTGCGGCGCGCGCCCCGGGCACGTGATCAAGCAGCCACGCGAGCTTGGTGCCCGAGAAGTAGGCGTCGAGGACGAGGCCGGTGCGCGAGCGAAAGAGCGGCTCGAGGCCGCGCTGCTTCAGCGCCTCGCAGGCCAGCGCGGTGCGACGGTCCTGCCAGACGATGGCGTTGCCGATCGGCTCGCCGGTGGCGCGGTTCCAGACGATCGTGGTCTCGCGCTGGTTGGTGATGCCGATCGCGGCGACGTCGCGCGCTTCGAGCTTGGCCTGGGCCAGTGCGCTCCTTGCGGTCGCGAGCTGGCTATGCCAGATCTCCATCGGATCGTGCTCGACCCAGCCCGGCTGCGGGAAGATCTGGCGAAACTCCTGCTGCGCGAGCGCGACGATAGCTCCGCCGGCATCGAAGACGATGGCGCGCGAGCTCGACGTGCCCTGGTCGAGCGCGAGCAGGTAGTGCTTCTTGTCGGGCATCGCGGCGTCTCCTCGTGCGGCCTGGTGCAAGAATAGCCGTGATGCCGAGCCCCGCCGAAACGCCCGCGAACGACAGCGAAGCGCGCCTCGACGTCGACGTGCTCGTCGTCGGTGGCGGCATCAACGGCGCCGGCATAGCGCGCGATCTCGCCGGCCGCGGCGCGAGCGTCGTCCTGTGCGAACAGGACGACCTCGCGAGCCACACCTCATCGTCGTCGACCAAGCTCGTTCACGGCGGCCTGCGCTATCTCGAGTACTACGAGTTTTCGCTCGTGAAGAAGGCGCTGGCCGAGCGCGAAGTGCTGCTGAAGAGCGCACCCCACATCATCTGGCCGCTGCGCTTCGTGATGCCGCACGACCCGTCGATGCGGCCGTTCTGGATGATCCGGGCCGGTCTATTTCTCTACGACCACCTCGCGCGGCGGGAGGTCCTGCCCGGCTCGCGCACCGTCGACCTGCGCCGCCACGCCGCGGGCCGGCCGCTGAAGCCGTCGTTCACGAAAGGCTTCATCTATTCCGATGGCTGGGTCGACGACGCGCGTCTCGTCGTCCTCAACGCCATCGACGCTGCCGCGCGCGGCGCGATGGTGCTGACACGCACGCGCTGCGTCGACGCCCGCCGCGGCAAGGCGGGCTGGGTCGCGCGTCTGAAAGACCAAGACGGTCGAACGACGGAGGTGCGCGCGCGCATCCTCGTCAACGCCACCGGGCCGTGGGCGGCGCAGTTCCTCGGCGGCCCGGCGCACATCGCGTTTCACAGGGAACTCCGCCTCGTCAAGGGCAGCCACATCGTCGTGCCCAAGCTCTTCGACCACGACCACGCCTATATCTTCCAGAACCCCGACAAGCGGATCATCTTCGCCATCCCCTACGAAGGCGACTTCACGCTGATCGGCACGACCGACGTCGAGCAGCACGGGCCGGTCGGCGAGGCGCGCATCGACGCTGGCGAGATCGCCTATCTGTGCGAGCAGGCGAGCCGCTATTTCGAGCGCGCCGTGAAGCCCGAGCACGTCGTCTGGACGTACTCTGGCGTGCGTCCGCTGCTCGAGGACGAGTCCGGCGATCCGTCGGCGGTGACGCGCGACTACCACCTCGACCTCGACGACGCCGAAGCGCCGCTCCTCACCGTCTGGGGCGGCAAGATCACGACCTTTCGCAAGCTCGCCGAAGAGGCCGCCGACCTGCTCGCCACGGCTCTGCCGAACGCGCGTGGTGCGTGGACGCACGCGGCGCTCCTGCCGGGCGGCGACCTGCGCAGTTTCATCGGCGCGGCCGAGCGGCCGGACACCGACTTCGCGCGCTTCGAGCAGGCACTCGAAGCGCGGCATCCGGCTCTGCCCGCGCCCTTGCGTCATCGCCTGGCGCGCTCCTACGGCTCACGCGCACAGCTGGTGCTCAAGAGCGGCGATCTCGGCGCGGCGGTGGCGCCCGGGCTGCACGTCGCCGAGCTCGACTATCTGCACGACCACGAGTGGGCGAAGAGCGCCGACGACGTGCTCTGGCGGCGCAGCAAGCTCGGGCTGCATCTGAGCGAAGCCGAGCGCGCGACGGTCGCGCGATGGTGCGAGCGCGAGTGGGGACGGCCGCTCAGCGAACGACCGGAGCGTCTGGCAGCTCGTTGACGTCGCTCGCGCCCGCGGCGAGCGGGAAGTGGCGCACGAGCAGGGCATCGACGGCGTCGATCGCACGGTTCAGCCCGGGCTCGAGCGGGCCGGCGCGGAACGACTCGCGCATCGAGTCGGCGATGCGCTGCCACTCGGCGGCGTCGACGTGCCGGTCGAGGCCGCGATCGGCGACGATCTCGATCGCGCGCTCGGCGAGCAACAGGTAGACGAGGATGCCGTTGTTGGCCACGGTGTCCCAGACACCGAGCTTGCCGAACATCGCGACGGCTCGCTCGCGCGGCGTCGCGCCGCGGCGCAGATAGCTGAGCGGCAGGCCCGCTTCGACCATGACGCGGATCTCGCCGCTGTGGTGCTTCTCGCTCGCGGCGACGCGGGCTTCGATCCGCTTGGCGGCATCGGGGCCGAGGGCGCGCCGCGCGTCGCCCTCGTCGAGCAGGCGATGCTTGAGCAGACGAGGGAGCCAGTGCGCCATCACCACCGCCCCGAGGCGCCACCGCCGTCGAAATTGCCGCCGCCGCCGGAGCTGAAGCCGCCGCCGCCACCGCCACCAAATCCACCTCCGCCGCCCCAGATGATCGGGCCACTGCCGATGCCGCCGCGCGAGCCGCCCAGGCCCATCACGCCGACGACGAAGAGGGCGACGAGGCTCGCGCCCGCGGCGACCAGGAGGCTCGCCGTGAGGAACCAGCCGATCACGCCGACCGCGCCGCCGGTCGCGAGCGCGCCGAGCTTTCGCCCCATCACGCTGCTCAGGATGCGGCCGAGGATCGGCACGCCGACGAAAAGGAAGAGCGCCATGTCCTGGAGGTTGAAGCCGCTGCGCGGTCGCGGCCGGGTCGCCTGCGCTTCGGCCGGCGGCGGCGGCAGCTTTTCGCCGGCGACGAGCGCACCGAGCTTGTCGACCGCGGTGTTGAGGCCGCCGGCGAAGTCGCCGGCCTTGAACGCCGGCAGGATCTGCTCGCGGATGATTCGGCCGGCCGTGACGTCGGGGATCGCGCCCTGCAGCGTCGCCGCGACCTGGATGTTGACGTCGCGGTCGTTCTTGGCGACGGTGAGAAGGAGCCCGTCGCCGACCTCCTTCCTCCCGAGCTTCCAGTTCGAGGCGACCCGCTGCGCGAACGAGGCAATATCTTCCGGCCGCGCCGTCGCCACGACCAGGATCACGATCTGCGCGCCGTTCGCCTTCTCGATCGACTCGAGCTTGGCGCTGAGCGCGGCCTTCTGCGGCTCGGTGAGCGTCGCCGTCTGGTCGATGACGCGCGCGGTGAGCACCGGCACCGGCACGACGTCCTCGGCGCCGGCGCTGCCGAACGCGAGTGCAGCCGAGGCGAGCAGCGCCGCGAAGCGAATGCGCATCGGTCGCCCTTTCGCCTGCGGTCCGTCGCTCAGCGCGACGCGGGCTTGTCGAAGCTCACCGGCGGCGGCACGGAGATCTGGGCTTCGTTGGCGACGGCGAAGTTGGGCTTGTCCTTGTAGCCGAAGATCATCGCCGTGAAGTTCGTGGGCACGCTTCTCACCTTGACGTTGTACTGCTGCACGGCGGCAATGTACTTGTTGCGCGCGACGGTGATGCGGTTCTCTGTGCCTTCGAGCTGCACGCGCAGGTCCTGGAACGCGGCGTTGGCCTTCAGGCCGGGGTAGTTCTCGGTGACGACGAGCAGGCGGCTCAGCGCGCTGCTCAGCTCGCCTTGGGCCTGCTGGAACTTGTTGAACGCGGCCGGATCGTTGACGAGCTCGGGTGTCGCCTGGATCGAGGTCGCCTTGGAGCGCGCCTCGATCACCTTGGTGAGCGTGTCCTGCTCGAAGCTCGCCTCGCCCTTCACCGTCGCGACGATGTTCGGGATGAGATCGGCGCGGCGCTGGTACTGGCTCAGCACCTCGGACCACGCCGCCTTCACCTGCTCGTCGAGCGACTGGAAGTCGTTGTAGCCGCAGCCGGCCAGGCCCAGGATCGCCGTCGCCAGCAGGGCCAGACCGATCCGGCGCAGCGCCGGTCCTGGGAATCGAAGCATGTGAAAACCTCCGGGTAGAGCCTCGCTATCCTAACGTGCGGCACGCGCTTCTCGATCGGGTCGTGGAGCTATCCTCAACCGATGACCGCCGCCCTGTTCGCCCCGTCCTACGCGCTCCACGGCCCGATCGTGCCGCAGACGCCGCTCGTCCTCGACTCGCCCCATTCGGGCTTCGCGTTCCCGGATGACTTCGATTCGGTGCTCACCGAGTTCGACCTGCGTGAAGGCGAGGACTGCTTCGTCGACCAGCTCTGGATGCCCGCGACCGAGCGCGGCATCGGCCTCGTCGCCGCGCTCGCGCCGCGCACCTACATCGACTTCAACCGCCACGCCGGTGACGTCGATCTCGACCTGATCGAAGGCGGCCGCTGGCCCGATGCGCACGAGCCGAGCGGCAAGGCCGCGATCGGCAAGGCGCTGGTCTGGCGCACGCTCGACGACGGCCGCGCGATCTACGAAAGAAAGCTCTCCGTCGACGAGGTGCGCGGACGCATCGAGCGCTATCACCGGCCATACCACGGCGCCGTGCGCGACCGCATCGCCGCGACGCACAAGCGCTTCGGCCGCAGCTGGCACATCAACTGTCATTCGATGAACGCTGTCGGCGGCACCCAGGGCGAAGGCGGCGCCGGCCGGGCCCGGGCCGACTTCGTCCTCGGCGATCGCGACGGCACGACCTGCGACGCCGAGTTCACCGAGCTCGTCCGCGGCGTGCTCGCCAGCTTCGGCTACAGCGTGAAGATCAACGATCCGTACAAAGGGGTCGAGCTCGTGCGCGCCTATTCCGATACGACGCGCGGCCGCATGAGCCTGCAGCTCGAGATCAACAAACGCCTCTACATGAACGAGGCGACGCGCGAGAAGAGCGCGGGCTTCGCCGCGGTGCAGAAGCACCTGGCGATGCTCGTCGACGCGCTCGTCGACTACACGACGCACACGCTGCGGCGCGTGCCCTGACGACGACGATGACCTGCGGCGCCCGCAACGGGCGTTCCGAGGATCGCGAGTTCGCGCTAGCCGGTGCGCGTCGTCTCGGCGCGCGGCAGCGACAGGGTCGCGACCGCGCCACCGCCGGGCTGGTTCTTCAGCGTCGCCCGGCCGCGGTGCAGCTCGACGATCTCTTTCACGAACGACAAGCCGAGGCCGGTGCTCTTCTTCGCCGTCGCCGGCCGGGCGAGCGAATAGAACTTCTCGAACACCTTGCCCTCGGCGAACTCGGGAATGCCGGGACCCGCATCGCGCACGACGATGTCGCAGCTGCGCGCATGGCCGAGCACCTCGATCGTGACGCGACCGCCGCGCGGCGAGAAGTCGAGCGCGTTGTCGACGAGATTGGCGACGGCGCGCTGAAGCAGGAAGACGTCGCCCGACACGGCCGGGTCGTCGGCGCCGGGCAGCACTTCGACCGTGAGGCCGCGCGCCTGCGCGGTCGGCGCGGCGCTGGCCGTGACGTCGTGCGCGAGGGCGCGCATCGCGACCGGCGCGGCGTGGTCGAGGCTCCTGCGCGACTCGAGCGCGGTCAGCTCCAGCATGCGATCGACGAGCTCCTGGATGCGCTGGGTCTCGCGCACGATGTTGGCGACGAAGCGCGAGCGGTCGGCGTCGGCCATCGGCTCCTGGAGCAGCTCGGCCGCGCCGCGGATCGCCGAAAGCGGGCCCTTGACCTCGTGGGTCAACGTCTGGACGTAGTCGGCGACGAAGTTGCGGCCGGCGAGCGCGTCGCGCATCTCGTCGTAGGCTGCGCCGAACGCGCCGAGGGCGCGCCGGCCGAGCCGCGGCAGGCTGAACGTGCGCTCGGCGCGAACGTAGCGCACGTAGTCGGAGATGACGCCGAACGGCCGCACCAGCCAGACTGAGAGAATGACGACGAGCAGCAGCACGGCAACGACCGAGGTCGCGCCGAGCTCGAGCGTCTTCTTCCGCGCCGCCTCGACGTACTGGCCGAAGCTTTGCACGGGCTTGCCGACGCTGACGGCGCCGATGATCTCGTTCGTGCCGCCCGGTGTCAGGTCGCGGATCGGCGCCGCGACATACATCACCGACGTGCGCGCGTCGCCCTCGATGTCGGCCGTCGTGCGCGCGCCGTAGCGGCCGCGCAGGGCGAGGAAAACGTCGTGCCAGCGCGAGTGGTCGGCGCCTGGCGCGGCCGACGCGGCGGCGGGTGTCGACGCGGAAACGGCAGCGCGTGAATCGAAGACGACCATGCCCTGGCGATCGACGACGGTCATGCGAAGTTCGACCCGCGTCTTCTCGACGCCGTAGATATCGGCGCTGAACCGGCGCGCACCGAGCGCGCGAAACACCGGCTCGAGCGCGTCGACCTTGAGAGTGCCGCCGGCCGACGCCTGCTCGACCAGCGCCGCCATGAGCTGGGCTGTGTCGACGAGCGAGTCCTCGGCCGACTCGCGGTAGCGCGGGTCGATGTCGGCGAGCTGGCGATACATGAGGAACGCGACGCCGAGCGCGTACGCGACGAGGATGCCGATGAAGATGCGGGTGCGCTTGGTCACGCCGATGCCGCCGCGCGCGGCCGTCGATTCACTCCGGGATCATGCCGGACATGCCGGTGTCGATCGCGATGCGGATGACGTGGTCGAGCGCGTCAACCTTCTCCTTGCTGGTGAGCGCATCCCACGGATGGTCCGCGCCACCTTTGTCCGCCGGCAGCGCCGTGACCGTTTCGAGCCCGTTCCTGGTCTTCACGACACGCATCGACCCGACATCCAGCAACGAGATCGCG
>JAYVVB010000130.1:0-9691 GCA_043787455.1 Rhizobacter sp. | reverse complement strand
CTACATCACGGCGCTCGAGAACGGCGGCGCCGGAGCCGACAAGCTCGTGCGCGCGAGCACGCCGGCGGCGACGCGGGTCGAGATCCACACGATGAGCGTCGACGCCCAGGGCGTGATGCGCATGCGCGAGGTCGACGGCATCACGCTGGCGCCGAAGGCCAAGGTGCAGATGAAGCCGGGTGCCGGCATGCACCTCATGCTGATCGGCCTGAAGGCGCCGCTCAAGGAAGGGGCGAGCTTTCCGATGACGCTCGAGTTCGAGCGCGCCGGTCGCGTTGAAGTGACCGTGGTCGTGCAGGCGCCCAAGGCGCACGACGCGCCGGCAGAGATGCACATGCACTGAGCGTCGGCCCGCGACGCGGCCGGCGCTAGCGGGCGAGCGCCCGTAGCGCGAGCTTGATCCCGGCCGAGACCTCGACGTCGGCCGGCAGTGTCTTCAAGGTCGCCGACGCTTCCCGGTCGCTGTAGCCGAGCGCGATCAGCGCCTGCAGGATGTCGGCCTGCGCGCCTTGTGCGACGCTCGCCGGCGCAGCGACGGCGTCGCCGAGCTTGCCCTTCAGCTCGAGCAGCAGCCGCTCGGCGGTCTTCTTGCCGATGCCCGGCACCTTGATCAGGCGGCCGCTCTCCTGCAGGCTCACGGCGCGCGTGAGCTCCTCGACCGACAAGCCCGAGAGGATCGACAAGGCGGTGCGCGGACCGACGCCCGAGATCTTCACGAGCAGCCGGAACGTCGCCCGTTCCTCGTGGGTGAGGAAGCCGAAGAGGACCTGCGCATCTTCGCGCACGACGAAGTGGGTGAGCAGCGTGACGCGCTCGCCGAGCGCGGGCAGGTTGTAGAAGCTGCTCATCGGCACATCGACCTCGTAGCCGACGCCGCCGACGTCGAGGAGCACCTGCGGTGGCGTCTTTTCCGCGAGAGTCCCGATGAGGCGTCCGATCATGGCGGCGATTATCGCGGCGCCTTCGGGCGACAATCCGCACCTGGTCGCCCAGCCCCGTCCAAGTGATCCTTCGCCACGCCTTCATCCCGTCCGACAACACGCGGCTCGCGAACCTCGCGGGCAGCTTCGACGAGCACCTGAAGACGATCGCCCAGGCCTTCGACGTCAAGATCCAGCGCCGCAACGAATCGTTCCGGGTCGAGGGAGCCAAGGGCCACGCCGAGCGCGCCGTCGTCCTCCTTCAGCAGCTCTACGGTCGCGCCGCCCGGCCGATCGGCGCCGAGGAGCTCGAGCTCGCGATTCTCGAGGCGATGAGCGACGACGGCACGCGCGCGGACGCGGGCCCTGGGGCCGACCTGCGCCTGCGCACCCGCCGCGCCGACCTCGTCGGCCGCACGCCGAACCAGATCGCGTACCTGAAGAACATCCTCGGTCACGACATCAGCTTCGGCATCGGCCCGGCCGGCACCGGCAAGACCTATCTCGCCGTCGCTTGCGCCGTCGACGCGCTCGAGAGGAATGCCGTGCAGCGGGTGATCCTGACCCGGCCCGCAGTCGAGGCCGGCGAGCGGCTGGGCTTTCTCCCGGGCGACCTGGCGCAGAAGGTCGACCCCTACCTGCGCCCGATTACGACGCGCTCTACGAGCTGATGGGCCTCGAGCGCGTCGGCAAGGCGTTCGAGAAGGGCACGCTCGAGATCGCGCCGCTCGCCTTCATGCGCGGCCGCACGCTCAACCACGCCTTCGTCATCCTCGACGAGGCGCAGAACACGACGACCGAGCAGATGAAGATGTTCCTGACGCGCATCGGCTTCGGCGCCAAGGTCGTCGTCACCGGCGACACGAGCCAGATCGACCTGCCCAAGGGCACGGTCTCGGGCCTGGTCGAAGCCGAGCGCGTGCTGCGCGACGTGAAAGGGATCGCGACGACGCGCTTCACCTCGGCCGACGTCGTCCGCCATCCGCTCGTGGCGCGCATCGTCGAGGCCTATGACGCGGCCGGCCAAGAGCGCGGCTGACGCGCCGGCCTCGGCGCGGCGTCATTGGCCGGCGCTGCGTCTCTCGCTCCAGTTCGCCGACGCCCGCCACCGCGACGTCATCGCTCGCGCCGACGTCGCACGCTGGATCCGCGCCGCGCTCGCCGCGCCGGCCGAGATCACGGTGCGCATCGTCGACACCGCCGAAGGCCTGGCCCTGAACCGCGAGTTTCGCGGCCAGGACCACGCGACCAATGTGCTGACCTTTCCCTACGCGACCGAGCCGCTACTGAGCGCCGACCTCGTGCTGTGCGCGCCGGTCGTCGAGGACGAGGCGAAGGCGCAAGGCATTGCGCTCGGGTCTCACTACGCGCATCTTCTCGTCCACGGCACGCTGCATGCGCAAGGCTTCGACCACGAGCGCGCCGCCGAGGCGGAGCGGATGGAAGCGCGCGAGACCGAGATCCTCGCCGGCCTCGGCTTCGCCGACCCCTACGCGGGTTGATCCTTCGGCTGTCCTGCGCGCGCGGAAGAAGAGACCGGCAGCATTACCGACGCGATCGCCACCAGGACGAGCATGATCGCCGCGCCGTCCTGCCAGTGCAATCGTTCGCCGAGCCACCAGGCGCCGGTCAAGGTGCCGAGAACCGGGATCATCATCACCGACATGCTCGACGCGACCGGCGGCAGGCTGCGCGCCATGACGAGCCAGATCGGCTGGGCGAAGCCGAAGATCAGGACCGCGTTGTAGACGATGGCCGCCCAGGTTGGCGTGCTCGGCGCGGCCCAGCGATCGCGCTCGAAGAGGCAGGCGAGGAGGGTCATCGTGATCGCGGTCGAGACCGTCATCCAGAAGACGATTGCCAACGTCGGCGCGGCGATCTTCGTGCGTCGCATCTGCTGCGTGCCGAGCGCCCACACGGCCGCAGCGACCAGCATGCCGAGGACCGCGAGCGGTGAGCCGGTGAGCGAGCCGAGCTCGTGCCAGAGGAGGAGTGCGACGCCGAGGCCTGCGGCGCCGATGCCGGCGACGTGGCGCGCGCGCGGTCTCTCTTTGAACAGCGCCACGCCCCAGAGGGCCGAGAAGATCGGCATTGTGTAACCGAGGATCGCCGTCCGGCCCGACGACAGCGCCTGGATCGAGAGGATCGCGAGCACATGCCAGACGAGCATGTTCGTGACCGTGAGGCCGGCGAGCGCCGGCCAATCGCGTCGCGCGATCGCGAACGGCACGCGCATTGCGCGCAGCACTGCCCAGAGGACGGGCAGGCCGATCCACATCGACACGGCGCGAAACGAGAGCGGCGGGAATCCGGAGACGCCGAGCTTCATCACCGGCCAGTTCACGCCCCACACGATCGTGAGCAGGGCGAGCAGCGCGACCTGCCGGCGACCCCACGAGAACTCTGTAGACGGGACAGCGCTCAGGGGCGGCCCAGGTAGCGCTTGCGCCAGAAGAAGACGCTCATGCCGACGCCGAGTGCGAGCATCGCGAGAAAGACGAGCCAGAAGCCGGTCGGGCTGTGGATCAGCGGCAGGCCGACGAAGTTCATGCCGAAAAAGCCGGTCACGAGGTTGAGCGGCAGGAAGATCGCCGTCAGCACGGTGAGCGTGCGCATGATGTTGTTGGTGCGGTTGCTCTGCTCCGAGAAGTGCATCTGCACCGCGGTCTCGGACGAGGCCTCGAGCCGGCGCACGTGCGAGAGCACGCGCTCGATGTGCTCGAGAACGTCGCGCGAGCGCACGCGCAGCTGTTCGCGCTCGCGCCGCAGCGCCTCGTCGCTCTCCTGCGGCCACTCCGCGAGGGCGTCGATCCACTCCGTGATCGCAGCGCGCTGGTCTTCGCAGGTGTCCTCGAGCAGGTGCAGGGCGTTGCGCGAGTCGAGCAGCAGGCGCCATCTGCTGGGCTTGCCACGCACGCCGAAGAGCTGCTCCTGCAGCTCGTCGAGCTGCTTGGTGAGCAGGCGCCGCAGCTCGAGGTAGCTGTCGACCATGAAGTTGACCATGCGCAGCATCAGGTCGGCCGGGCTCGTCGGCATGCGTGCGCTCGACCGTCCCTCGGCGGTGGACGTGCGGTTCTGCAAACGACTGGCGAAATACTCGCGCACCTGGCAGTCGGTCGGATGAACAGTGAGCAGGACGCGATCGAAGACCGCGAAGCCGACGGGGCTGGTGTCGATCAGGTCGATCGCGCTCTGATGGCCTCGCGCGGGCGACCCGTCCTGGTCGATCGCGACCGCGCCCGCGGCCAGGCGGCGGAAGACGAGCAGGTCGTAGGCCGAGGTGTAGTCGAAGGCCGAGGTCGACTGCTTGTTGAGCAGGTCGGCGACGTGCAGCTCGAAGAGCTGCGCGCCGGTCCAGGCCTGGAGCTTGGCTTGAACCGCGCCGATCTCGGCCTCGAATGCCGGCCGCGCGCTCGCGACCCACAGGTAGCCGTTCGGCGGCAATTTCTCCGGCAAGGCATCGAGCTCGACGAACTGGTCGCCGAGGATGTGAAACGCGCGCACCGGTTGCGGCATAGGCGACCGGGGCCTACGCGTCGCGCTGGAGCAGACGCGCCGCTTCGAGCGCGAAGTAGGTGAGGACGCCGTCGGCGCCGGCGCGCTTGAACGCGCCGAGCGTCTCCATCATCGTCAGGTCGTGATCGAGCCAGCCGCGCTCGGCCGCGGCCTTGAGCATCGCGTACTCGCCGCTCACCTGGTAGGCGAAGGTCGGCAGGCGGAACTCGTCCTTCACGCGGCGGACGATGTCGAGGTACGGCAGGCCGGGCTTGACCATCACCATGTCGGCACCCTCGGCGATGTCGAGCGCGACTTCGCGCAGCGCCTCGTCGCTGTTGCCGGGGTCCATCTGGTAGACCTTCTTGTTGCCCTTGCCCAGGTTCGCGGCCGAGCCGACGGCGTCGCGAAACGGGCCGTAGAAGGCGCTCGCGTACTTGGCGCTGTAGGCCATGATGCGGGTGTGGATGTGGCCGGCTTCCTCGAGGCCGGCGCGAATCGCGCCGATGCGACCGTCCATCATGTCGCTCGGCGCGACGATGTCGACACCGGCCTCGGCCTGCACGAGCGCCTGCTTCGTGAGCACCGCGACGGTTTCGTCGTTGACGATGTAGCCGGTATCGTCTAGCAGGCCGTCCTGGCCGTGCGTGGTGAACGGGTCGAGGGCGACGTCGGTCATCACGCCGAGCTCGGGAAAGCGCTGCTTCAGCGTGCGCACGACCGTCGGCACGAGTCCCTTGACATTGAGCGCCTCACGTCCGTCCTCGCTCTTCAGCGAAGCGTCGAGCACCGGAAAGAGCGCGAGCACCGGAATCCCGAGGCGAACGCACTCCTCGGCGATCGGCAGCAGGCGGTCGAGCGTGACGCGCTGGACGCCGGGCATGGAGGCGACGTCCTCGGTCCGGCCCTGGCCGTCGAGCACGAACACCGGCAGGATCAAGTCGCTCGCGTGCAGGCGCGACTCGCGCACGAGGTCGCGACTCCAAGCGTCGCGACGCAGTCGCCGCGGGCGGCTCGCAGGGTAGGGAGGCGGCATCAGCACGGCGTGATTCTAGAGGTCCGGCGGCCCCGATAATCCGCGCATGGGTTCATCGTTTCTGTGGGTCAAGGCGCTGCATATCGTCTTCGTCAGCAGTTGGTTCGCAGGCCTTTTCTACCTGCCGCGGATCTTCCTCAATCTCGCCAGCGTTCCCGCCGACAGCCACGCCGAGCGCGAGCGCCTGTTGATGATGGCGCGAAAGCTCTATCGCTTCTCGGGCCTGCTCATGGTCGTGGCGATCGCGCTCGGGCTCTTGCTCTGGCTCGGCTACGGCGTCGGCAAGGGGCCGCACAACTATTGGCTGCACGCCAAGATCGTGCTCGTCGTCGTCGCCATCGGCTATCACCACGCCTGTCGTTCGCTGCTGAGGAAGTTCGAGGAGTTCGCCAACGTTCGCAGCGAGCGATGGTTCCGGGTCTTCAACGAATCGGCCGTGCTCCTGTTCACGGCGATCGTCGTGCTCGTCATCGTCAAGCCGTTCTAGTGACCGTGCCCCCGCGCTTCTTGCAGTCGCTGCCCCCCGAGGGGACGCGGCCGGGCTTGGGGCGGCCCGGCTCCCGGCCGGACCGGTAGTACAGCGATGCCGCGCCACCGCAGCTCCGCCGTTCCACTCGCGTGGCTCTACGCGACGCTGATCGTCTACGCGAGCTTGTATCCCTTTGTCGGCTGGCGTGTTCCCGGCGCCGCGCCGTTCGACTACCTGCTGCTCGGCTGGCCACGCTGGTGGACGAGCTTCGACCTGATCTCGAACCTGTTCGGCTACCTGCCGCTCGGCTTCCTGATGTTCGTCGCGGGCATTCGCGGCGGCCGCAGCGCCGCCGTCGCGGCCGTGATGGCGTGCCTCGGCGGCACGCTGCTGTCGTTCTCAATGGAGACGCTGCAGAACTACCTGCCGACGCGCGTCGCGTCGAACGTCGACCTCGGCCTCAATGCCGCGGGCACGGCGCTCGGCGTCGCGATCGGGGTGGCCTTGCACTGGCGTGGCGGCATCGATCGCTGGCAGCGATTGCGCGAGCGCTGGTTCGTCGCGCGCAGCGCGGGTGGGCTCGCCCTCCTCGTCCTCTGGCCGATCGGGTTGCTCTTCCCGAGCGCGGTCCCTTTCGGCCTCGGCCACGTCGCCGGTCGGCTTCAGCCGCTTCTGGTCGAGTGGCTCCGCGATACGCCGGCAGCGGTCTGGACCGAGGGCCTGACGATCGTCGCGACGCCGGCCGGCGAGGCGACGCGAGCGCTGTCGCAGGCGACGGAATTCTCGATCATCGTGCTCGGCCTGATCGCACCGTGCCTCGTCGCTTTCACGATCGCGACGCCGGGCTGGCGGCGCGTGCTCTTCGTCCTTGGCGCAGCCGTGTTCGGCGCGGCGACGACGACGCTCTCGACCGCGCTCAACTTCGGCCCCACGCACGCTTTCGCCTGGACCACGGAGCAGTCGTTGCAGGCTTTCGCTGCTGGCACCGGCTTCGCCTTGCTGCTGAGCCTCGTGCCGCGCCGGGTCGCCGCGGGCTTTGGCCTGATCGCGCTGACGGCGCTGGTGATGCTCGTCGCCCAGGCGCCGGCCGATCCGTACTTCGCGCAGAGCCTGCAGGGCTGGGAGCAGGGACGGTTCATCCGCTTCCACGGCGCGGCGCAATGGGTCGGCTGGCTCTGGCCCTACGCGGCCTTGACCTACCTGCTGGCGCGGCTGGCTGCACGCGAGCCGCGTGGCACCGGCTTCTAGAATCGCTGTCAATGAGCTACTACGACCGTCACATTTTCTTTTGCCTCAACGACCGCGAGCACGGCGAGAAATCGTGCGCCCACGACGGCGCCAAGCAAGGATTCGATCACTGCAAGTCGCGTATCAAGAAGGCAGGCCTGGCCGGGCCCGGACAGGTGCGGGTCAACAAGTCGGGATGCCTCGACCGCTGCTCCGGGGGGCCGGTCGCGGTCGTCTATCCGGAAGCCGTCTGGTACACCTTCGTCGACGAGGCCGACATCGACGAGATCGTCGACTCGCACCTCGTCGGCGGCAAGGTCGTCGAGCGCCTGCTGCTGCCGCCCGACGTCGGGCGCTAGCACCGCAGGCCGATGTCATGACGCCGCGCACCGTTCGCGAGACGGTAGACGGCCTGGCCGGACGCATCGAGTGCGCGGTCGACCGGCCGGAGACGGCGCCGCTCGGCCTCGCCGTCGTGTGTCATCCGCATCCGCAGTTCGGCGGCACGCTCGACAACAAGGTCGTGCAGACGATCGCCCGCGCCTGCCTCGGTCTCGGCTGGGCCAGTGTGCGCTTCAACTTTCGCGGCGTCGGCGCATCCGAAGGAGCGTGGGACGAGGGCCGCGGCGAGGTCGACGATGCCCTCGCGGTGATCGCCGCGTGGCGCTCCCGCTTGGAGTTCGCGGCCGTCCCGCTCGTTCTCGCCGGCTTCTCGTTCGGCGGCTACGTCGCGGTCGCGGCTTCGCATCGGCTCGCGCCCGAGGTCAAGGCGCGCCGGCTCGTCCTCGTCGGGCCGTCGACCGAGAAGCAGCGCGTCGAAGACGTTCCCGCCGACACCCTCGTCATTCACGGCGAGAGCGACGAAGTTGTACCTCTCGCGGCGACACTCGCCTGGGCCCGGCCGCAGAACCTGCCCATCATCGTCTTTCCGGGCGTCGGCCATTTCTTCCATGGCCAGCTCGCCCTGCTGCAAAAAATCATCGTGCGTGAACTGCGCGATCTCGATGCGGTCTGACCGCGTCCTTCCCCTCGCCTCGATTCCGTCCTCATGCCCATTTCCTGCTTCGCGCCGCGCGCGCCGCTCGCCGCACTGCTGTTCTGTGTCGCCTTCGCCGCCGCCGCGCAATCGTCGCAGCCGCCCGAGGTTGGCGCCAAGAGCTTCATCGTCCTCGACCTGACCACGAACCAGACTCTCGCCGAGCGGAACGCCGATGCGCCTGCCGACCCGGCATCGCTCACCAAGCTGATGACCGCCTACATCGTCTTCGGCGCGCTGCGCGAGAAGAGGCTCGCCCTCGAGCAGACCTTGCCGGTGTCGAAGCTCGCCTGGGCCGAGAGGAAGGGCGGCGGCTCGCTGATGTTCATCGACACGACGATGACGCCCAAGGTCGACGAGCTCTTGCGTGGCC
This sequence comes from Rhizobacter sp., assembly GCA_043787455.1. Lineage (GTDB taxonomy): Bacteria > Pseudomonadota > Gammaproteobacteria > Burkholderiales > Burkholderiaceae_C > Schlegelella_A. The sequence continues at coordinate 1,135 of JAYVVB010000130.1, read as the reverse complement.
TGATCGTGCAGAGCGGCAACGACGCCGCGGTGGCGCTCGCCGAGGGCGTCGCCGGCACGGTCGAGACCTTCGTCGGCATGATGAACCGCCAGGCGCAGACCTGGGGCCTGAAAAACACCAACTTCAAGAACGTCACCGGCCTCACCGAGCCCGGCCATCGCAGCAGCGCGCGCGACCTCGGAGCGATCGCCGCGCACATCATCCGCGACTATCCCGAGTACTTTCCGTACTACTCGCTCAAGGACTACACGTACAACAACATCGCCCAGCCGAACCGCAACCTGCTGCTGCGACGCGACCCGACGGTCGACGGCATGAAGACCGGTTACACCGAATCGGCGGGCTACTGCCTGCTGGCGACGGCGCAGCGCGAGTTCCCGAACCTCGGGCCCTCCGGCGGCGCGGGCAAGCGCCGGATCATGACGGTCGTTCTCAACACGACATCGATGGAGGCGCGTGCGAACGAGAGTCAGAAGCTCCTCAACTGGGGCTTCCTCGCGTTCGACACGATGCGCCTGTTCGAGGACGGCAAGGTGATCGTCAGTCCGCAGGTCTGGAAAGGCAAGGAGAGCACGGTCAAGCTCGGCGCCGCCGGGCCGGTGTTCCTGAGCGTGACCAAGGGCGAAGGCGGCAAGCTCCAGACCAAGGTCGAGCGCACCGACCCGCTGGTCGCGCCGCTCGCCAAGGGCCAGCGCGTCGGCCGGATCGTGGTGACGACGGCAGGAGGCACCCAGGTCGCCGAAGTGCCGCTGGTCGTGATGGCGGCGGTCGAGCAGAGCGGCATCCTCGGTCGCGCCTGGGACGCCCTGCGGCTCTGGGTCAAATGACGTCGCGAGCGCGACAATAAGCCGCGGAGGCGCCATGCATATCCCTCTTCCCCACACGCTCTGTTATCTCAACGGCGAGTACCTGCCTTTGTCGGAGGCGAAAGTGTCGGTGCTCGACCGCGGCTTCATCTTCGGCGACGGCATCTACGAGGTCGTGCCGGTCTACGAGCAGAAGCTGTTCCGCTTCGACGAGCACATGGCGCGACTCGGCCGCAGCCTCGCCAAGCTGCGCATCGACAACCCGCACGACCTCGAGCAGTGGCTCGAGCGCTGCAGGAAGCTCGTCGCCGCGCTGAACGAGCACGGCG
>JAYVVB010000129.1:0-2733 GCA_043787455.1 Rhizobacter sp. | reverse complement strand
TCATGGCCTTGCCGATCAGCTGGCTCTTCGTCGGCTTGTCGGCGGCGAGCGCCTGCGGCCGGTTGCGCTGGCTCTCGGTGATGCCGGTCGGCACGAAGAACGGACACAGCACGGAAGCGCCGATCTGCTCGGTGACGAGCTGCAGGTCCTGGTACAGCGTCTCGCTCATCGCGACGACGGCGTGCTTGCTGACGTTGTAGACGCCCATGTTCGGCGCATTGATGAGCCCGGCCATCGACGCGGTGTTGACGATGTGCCCCTCATACGCCGGATCCTTGGCCGCGGCCGCGAGCATCATCGGCGTGAAGACGCGGATGCCGTGGGCGACGCCCATCACGTTGACGCCGATCACCCAGTCCCAGTCGGCGACGGTGTTCTCCCAGATCAGCCCGCCGGCGCCGACGCCCGCATTGTTGAAGACGATGCTCGGCGCGCCGAAGCGCTGCATCGTTGCCGCGCCGAGCGCCTCGACCTCGGCCGCCTTCGACACGTCGAGGCGAAACGGCAGCACGCTCGCGCCGAGGCCCTCGATCTCGGCCGCAGCGCGGTCGAGCGCGTCCTGCTGGACGTCGGCCTTGACGACGTTCATGCCCCGCCTGGCGGCCACGCGTGAGGTCTCGAGACCGAACCCCGAGGCCGCCCCGGTGATGACCGCCGTGCCTTGCGCGAATCGCTTCATGCGCTGTCCTTCTGTTGAGCCTTGATGTGAAAGCCGATGCGCGGGAAGTGGACGTGGACCGTGCCGGCACGCGCGTCGCTGCGTTCGATGACGACCTCGTCGCTGTCGAGACCGACGATCGTGCCGAGGATCTCGTCGTGGGCATAGTCGGCGGCCGAGATGCGCACGGCGTCTCCGGCCGCGAACGGCTGTCCGGTCGCGACGGCGGAGGGTGCGTGCGCCGTCGTGCGCGCCGCGACGGCGATCGCCTCGTCGCTGCCCATCGCGGTCGACTCGCCGTGCCCGAATTCGGCGACGCGCCCGTGCCAGCGGACCACCTTCGCAAAGCCAGCGAGCATCGTCGCCACCGGCGGCGCGCGGCGCAGGAACCAGATCGACTGCGTCGCCGAGAAGTCGGCGATGCAAGCCGCCGCGCCGAGCAGGTAGGGGCGGTCGTCGTCGAGCATCGCCTCGAGCCGGCCGAGATAGGCGGCGAGCGCCGCACCGGCGTCGGCCGTGGGCGCGCGCCGCACCGACGGGCTCATCGCGGCGCGATCGGCGCCGAACGCTTTCACCGCCTCGGGCGGCATCTTCGCGAAGATGTGAGCGATGCCGGCCGGCTGCATGGTGTAGGGCACGGCGCTCCAAAAGAGCGTCGTGTCGGCCCATTGCGCGACGACCTCCGCGACGCCCGCGCTCGCGGCCGGATAGAGCGGTGGCTCGGGCCACAGGCGATCGATGACGCGGCACATCAGCGCCGAGTCGCAATAGACGTCGGCGCCGATCTGCATGAACGGGGTGCGCCGGTAACCGCCGGTGAGAGCGACGACGTCCGGCTTGGGCATGATCGCCGGCACGAAGACCGAGCGCCACGCGACGCGCTTCATGCCGAGCACGAGCCGCACCTTCTCGGAGAAGGGCGAGGTCGGGTAGTGATGGAGGATGAGGTCGGTCATCGTCAGATCACCTTGACCAGCTGCTTGCCGAAGTTCCTGCCCTTGAGCAGGCCGAGGAAGGCTTCGGGCGCAGCGGCGATGCCGTCGGCGACGCTCTCGCGGTACTTGAGCTTGCCGGTCGCGACCATCGTGCCGAGCTCCTTGAGTGCCTCGGGCCAGACCTCCACGTGCTCGCTGACGATGAAGCCTTCCAGCGTCAGGCGCGACTTCAGCAAAATCGCCGGGTGCTGCAGAGGGATCGGCTCGCCGTCGTAGCCACTGATCATGCCGCACAGGGCAACGCGGCCGAACGCGTTCATGCGCGCGAGCGTGGCGTCGAGAACCATGCCGCCGACGTTCTCGAAGTAGCCGTCGACGCCGTCGGGCGTCGCCTGCTTCAGCGCTTCGTAGAAGGATTTCGGGTCGGCGCTCTTGCCCGAGACGGCCTTGTAGTCGACGCAGGCGTCGAAGCCGAGCTCGCCGGTGACGTATGCGCACTTTTCGGCACCGCCCGCGACTCCGACCGCGCGGCAGCCGCGTGCCTTTGCGAGCTGGCCGACGACGCTGCCGACCGCACCGCTCGCGGCGCTGACGACGATCGTCTGGCCCGGCTTCGGCTGACAGATCTTGAGGAGGCCGTACCACGCCGTGACGCCGGGCATGCCGACCGGCCCGAGATAGGCCGAGAGCGGGATGCGCGAGATGTCGACCTTCCTCAGCGTGCCTGGCACCGACGCATCGACGACCCCGTACTCCTGCCAGCCGCCGAAGCCGACGACGCTGTCACCTTCGGCATAGCCGGGATGCCTCGACCTGGCGACGACGCCGACGGTGCCGCCCTGCATGACCTTGTCGAGCGGCTGGGGCTGGGCGTAGCTCTTGGCGTCGTCCATGCGGCCGCGCATGTAGGGGTCCAGGCTCAGATAGTGATGACGGACGAGCACCTGACCGTCGCCCGGCTCGCCGACCGGTTGCTCGACGAGGCGAAAGTTGTCGACGCTCGCTTCGCCCTTCGGTCGCGAAACGAGATGGATCTGTCGATTGACGATGGTCATGGCGCTTTCTTCAGTCGGACGCGTTGGGACGCTGGATGCGCTTGCCGCCCGCGGGCAAGCCTTTCAGGAACTTGAAGGTGCCGGT
>JAYVVB010000128.1:0-4172 GCA_043787455.1 Rhizobacter sp. | reverse complement strand
GTATTCCTCGCATGCGACGTGCGTCAGGCCCTGAGCCCGAAAAGCAGCGAAGTTCCTTACAAGTTCCGTATCGCGTCAAATCCGCCATAAGAAGTTAGCGTACACTTGCGTTATATAATTCGTCGGCGCTAAAGATTTTGGTGCGCCCGGCCGGTCTCGAACCAGCAACCCCTGCCTTCGGAGGGCAGTACTCTATCCATTGAGCTACGGGCGCAAAGGTCTTGCAGTCTACCAGCGAGCGTCGAAGCGAGACCGGGTGGGTGGGGTCGTCCCCCTATAATTTCGGGTCAGACGCGGATCGAATACCTGCGGGCGCCACCGGTGGTCCGTCGTCGCGCGACCGAACACCGCCCCTGAGGACTCGATGACCGAAGCGCACGAAACCAACGAGATCGACGGCCCGCACGAAGGCCCTATCAAAACGCCCAAGCAGCTGATCCTCGCAGTCCTCTATGCGTTCGTGGTGCCGATCTTCGGCATCATTCTCCTGGTGATGTACGTCACCGCTGACAAGCGGCCCTCCGCCGGCAGCGACGCGCTCGCCCCCAAGGCCGTGGCCGAGCGAATCCATCCGGTCGGCATGGTCGAGGTCAAGGACGCTTCCGACCTCGCGTCGCTCAAGACCGGCGACCAGGTCTTCGCCGCGCAGTGCACGGCATGTCATACCGCCGGCGCGCTCGGCGCGCCAAAGTTCGGCGACGCCGACGCGTGGGCCCCGCGGATCAAGACCGGCTACGAAGCGCTGCTTCACTCGGCGCTCGCCGGCAAGGGCCAGATGCCGCCCCAGGGCGGCGGTGATTTCAGCGACTACGAGATCGCACGCGCCGTCGTCTACATGGCCGACAAAGCCGGCGCCAAGTTCCCCGAGCCGGCTGCGCCTCAGGCTGCAGCGTCCGAAGCCGCCCCGACGCCTGCAGCGGGCGGCGCGATGCCGGCCGTCGCGATGCCGACCGCGGCCGCCCCGGTCAGCGAGGCGGGCGCCAAGCCGGCCGCAGCGCCCGTGCAGGTCGCTGCCGCGACGACGGTTGCCGACGCGCCGCCCGCTCTCTACGCGCAGATCTGCAGCGCCTGCCATGCCGCAGGCGTTGCCGGTGCGCCGAAGTTCGGCGACAGGGCCGCGTGGGCGCCCCGTGTCGCGCAAGGCATCGATGCGCTGACGGCGAGCGCGATCAAGGGCAAGGGCGCGATGCCGCCCAAGGGCGGATCGAGCGCGAGCGACGCCGACATCAAGAGCGTCGTGACCTACATGGTCAACGCCGCGAAGTGAGCTCTATCGCTCGGTCGCCTTCGCGGCCGGGCTGAGGCGGTAGCCGAAGCGCTCGACGAGCGCCGCGAACTCGATGTTTTGCGGCTGCCACGCGCCGCGCTCTACCGCATCTCCGGCCACGCCCATGTCGAGCGTGTGCACGAGGCCGAGGCCGATGTCACTGGCCAGGAACAGTCGCCCCGACTCGTCGAGGAAGGCATCGCCGGCACGCGCCGGCAGGCCGGTGTGACTCGTGACGACGACGACCGACGACGAGGGATCGGCCTGAAGGCGCCAGACCCACGGCGCCGCCTCGAGCTCGACGTAGACCCGCTGCGGCCCGTTCTGGAAGAACCACGCGCCGCGCTCGTCGGCGGCGTAGTTGCGGCCGATGAACTCGCGCAGCTTCTCGTGGTCGATGCGGCTGCCCTTGATGCGCGGGAACGGACCGGCATGCTGGATCCGGTCGTCGCGCATGTACCAGTCGCCGCGCGCGTCGAGCGCGAGCCAAGCGTAGCAGGCCGGCACATTGGGCCACTTCTTCAGCGCCGCGGCGACGATCGCGTCCATCCGCGGATTCTGCGCCGGACGACGATCAGAGCCGGGCCGCGAGCCAGTCGGCGACGCTGCGCGGCAGGCTCTGCACGTGGCCCGGCCACGGACCGATCGCAAAACCGACGTGGCCGCCTTGCCGAGGCTGCCACAGCGTCACGTGCGCGCCGACCTCGTCGGGCCGCGGCAGGGCCGACGCCGGCAGGAACGGGTCGTTGCGCGCGTTGAGCACCAACGCCGGGATCCGGATCCGTGACAGCTGCGCCTTGGCCGAGCTGCGCGCATAGTAGTCGTCGGCACCGGCGAAGCCGTGCAGCGGCCCGGTGAAGATCTCGTCGAAGTCGCGCAGGTCGCGCGCCTTCTTCATCGCTGCGGCATCGAAGAGCCCGGGGTGCTGGCGCAGCTTGACGAAAGCCTTCTTCTTCATCGTGCTCATGAACATGCGCGTGTAGACCTGGCGACCGAAGCCGCGGCCGATCGCCCTGGCGCCCGCGGCGAGGTCGAGCGGCGCCGAGACGGCCGCGATCGCGCGCGCGCGGCTCGCCGCGGCCGCGCCGGCTTCCTCGGCATAGCGCAACAGCGCATTGCCGCCGAGCGAGACGCCGACGGCGACGACGACGCCGCGATGCGCTTCGCGGCAGCGGCCGAGCATCCAGGCGATCTCCTCGTGATCGCCCGAGTGGTACGCCCGCGGCGCCAGGTTGATCTCGCCCGAGCAGCCGCGAAAGTGCGGCATCGCGAAGCGCCAGCCGCGCCGTTTCGCCTCGGCCGCGAAGGCCTGCGAATAGTGGCTGGACGACGAGCCTTCGAGGCCGTGGAAAGCAACGAGTAGCGGCGCGTCGGCGTCTTCGCCCTGCCAGTCGACATCGACGAAGTCGCCGTCCGGCGTCGTCCAGCGCTCGCGCCGAAAGCGCGGCGCGGGCCCGTCGAATCGGCGGCTGAAGAAGACCGGCCAGATCGTCTGCGCGTGGCCGCCGGGCAGCCAGCGCGGCGCGCGAAAGTCGTTCATCGTCGAAGGAAAAGCATCGTCGCTTCGGCCCGGGCGGCGTCAGTGCAGGGTCGACGCGGCTTCGGCGGTGTCGACGACTTCGTTGGCCGAGCCCGGGCTCGCGTGGTGGGCGACGAGGCGCCAGCCTAGCGCCGACTTCAGGTAGACGTTGGTCGCGACCGCCCAGGCGAAGCGCTCGCCTTCCGCGGTCGCGACGCGGATGCGCTCGATCACGCTGTGCACCGCGCTCGAATGCGACTCGAGACGACGCACGCGAAGCGGCTCGGCGTCGATCGTGACGTTGCCGAACATCGCCTCGAACGAAGCGCGGATCGCCGCTGCGCCGAGGAGCCGCTCGCCGCCCGGATGGACGCAGCAGATCTCGTCGTCGTCCGACCAGAGCTCCATCAGGCGATCGATGTCGCCGCGGCGCATCGCGCCATACAGCTCGAGCTCGATGTCGTCGGGCGACGAGGCAGTTGGCGCAGGGGGCTTCGGGCGGGCCATGGATTCTTCTTCGGTTAACCTTCCGGGCGCTTGAATTGTAGGAAAGCCTCAGGCCCATCGCCCGTCTTCATGGTCCGAAACCCCGCCGACTGGTCTGAGCGAAGCCACGATCTTTCGCGCCTGCTCGCCCGCACCAGCCTCGGCGACCGCGCGGCTTTTGCCACGCTTTACGAGCGGACGAGCTCGCATCTGCTGGCGGTCGTGCTGCGTATCCAGCGGGACCGGGCACAGGCGGAAGACATTCTGCAGGAGGTATACGTCAACGTCTGGCGCGCGGCGAAGAGCTTCGACGCGGCCCAGAGCCAGCCCCTCACATGGCTCACGAGCATCGCTCGCAACCGCGCGATCGACGGCCTGCGCCGCGCTCAGACCCAGCCCCAAATGCGCACCCTCGGCCCCGCGGTCGAGGGCCGCGACTCCGAGGACGACGACGTGTACGACACCGTGGCAGACGACGCTCCCGGCCCGCTCGAACTCCTGAGCCGAGCCGCCGAGACGCGCTCGCTGGCGGCGTGCATGGACAAGCTCTCCGCCCTGCAGCGCCAGAGCGTCGCTCTCGCGTTCTACCAGGGCCTCAGCCACGCCGAGGTCGCCCAGCAGTTGCACCAGCCGCTCGGCACCGTGAAGTCTTGGGTGAGGCGCTCGCTCATGGTCCTCAAGAACTGCCTGCAAGGCGCCGTGCAGAGCGACGCCTCGACCGGCCGCGAATGACATGGACTACGGCCGCAGCGACCTCGCCGACGCCCTGGCTGCCGACTACGAGATCGGCACCCTGCGCGGTGGCGCGCGGCGTCGCTTCGAGGCGCTGCTGCCCGCGCATGCCGGATTGCGCAATGCCAGGGCCGCATGGCGCGACCGGTTGATGCCGCTTACCGCTGT
>JAYVVB010000127.1:0-2805 GCA_043787455.1 Rhizobacter sp. | reverse complement strand
CCGACTGGCCCAGCCCTCAGCGGCCGAGGTAGCGAGGTGTTCTCTTTTCGGCGAAAGCGCGCAGGCCTTCGTTGCGATCGTGTGATGTGACGTGCCACGTGTGCAGCGAAGTCTCAGCATTAAATGCAGCGCCCAAGGACTGCTCGGCGCTCTGCTGAACCCACCGGAGACGCGTTGGACTGTCGGCTGCCGAGTGCGACCTCCTTACACTTCGTCCCAGTCGATCTACAACTGGGAGGAGGGGCAAGGCTCGCCTATGCGCGCCGCACCTCGCTTCGATCTCCGAGAAACCCTGGGAGCCGGCAATCGAACGGAACCCTGGAGGTCCCGCGGCCGGAGGCCGTATCTTTACCCACCGTGAGCACGCGCCGGCCGAACATCGGCGCTGCCTCGCTGCTAGACGCGGCGTTCCCTCCGCGCTCCGTCGCCGGCTTCAGGAACTTTGCAGAAGGCCAGGAGTGAACTTTACCCTCTGACCTGGAGCCCGAGTTGACGACGCGCTGAGGCGCGCGTCTTCGGAAATCAATCAGACGTGCGATCGTCGTTGCCATAGCGGCCCGAGAGCAGCGACCCGCTCTGGGGCGCGACCGTCTTCAACCCAAGCTTGGTGAGCATCTGAAACGTCGTGCAGACCGAGCTCGACACGACCGGCATGCCGCTCGCGGCCTCAATAAGCGGAATCGATGCCAGCGATGGCATCTGCACGCAGGCGGAGGCGACGATCGCATCGACGTTCGCGACGTTGAGCTGGCGCCACAGCTCGGCGGGCGCGCGCGGATCGCGCGCACCGACCGCGAGGTTGTCGTGAATCTCGAGCGAGATGCTGTCGACGACCTCGATGCCTTCGGCCTCGATGTACTCGATCACGAGCTTCGTGAGCGGCTTCATGTAGGGCGCGATGATCGAGACCTTCTTCGCGCCGATCACCTTCAGGCCGTCAACCAGCGCGCCGGCGCTCGTCACCACCGGCGCTGGGCCGCCGTTGTCGACGGTGCGCTGGTGCAGGCGCTTTTCCGAGACGCGGTGGTAGCCCTTGCCCATGCTCATGATCGCGACTAGGCAGGCGTAGCCGAGGACGTCGACACGCGCGTCGGAGAGTTCAATCGCACAGCGGTCGGAGTCGCCGTCCATCTTCGCCAGTTCCTCCTTCGTGACGTTCATCATTCGCATGCGGCTCGAGTGGAACGAGAAGCGCTCCGGCTCGACGGCTTCGCGGGCGCGCAGCATCGCGGGAATTTCGGTCTCCATCGTCGTGTTGGAGCTGGGGACGATCTGTCCAATCCGGTAGATTTGCTTCATGATGACCACTCGGGGAGGGGATGATTGGAGTGAGGGAGCATGCTGTCACTCGGGGAGATCCTTGCCGCTCGTCTCCGGCATGAACCATGGCACGATCAGGCCGATGACGTAGATCGCCCCCAGTGTCATCGCCGCGCGCGGGATGCTGCCGAACGTGTGGATCATCGTGCCGGCCAGGATCGGGAAGACCCACGCGATCATTCGCGACGCGTTGAAGATGAACGCGGCCGCGGTGGCGCGCACACTCGACGTGAACAACTCTACCGGGTAGATCGCCATCCACGAATAGGCGCAGCCGAGCGTAAAGAAGCCGTTGATGAATGAGGCCAATAGCAGGCCGTCGAGCGAGCTCGTCCACAGGTACGTTATCGCTGTCGTGACGAGTGCGCCGAGGTAGGTCAGGAACAGGTACACGCGGCGCCCGAGCGCATCTGCCAGGAAACCCGACAGCAGATAGGCGACGACGGCACCGCCGGTGTACAACAGCGCAGCGCGCAGGGCCCACTGCCCGGGGTTAGCGATGCCGGCCGCCTTCGCCATCTGCGCCGCGTATTCAGGCAACCAGCTCGAGATCGCCCACCAGCCCACCGTGGTCGTCAGCGAGAGCAGAAAGGCCAGCAAGGTGCGTCTGCGGCTCTCGGGCTCGCGGAATATCTCGGTCAGCGTGAACGGCCGCTTGCCGCCGGCGCCCGCGACGGCGCGACCTTCTTCAGTGGCAGCCCAGCGCTGCTTGCGCACTGCCTCGCGCCATTTCTCCGATTCACCGACCGCGCGCCGGATGTACAGGCAGAAGAAAGCCGGCAGCGCGCCGACGACGAACACCAGGCGCCAAGTGTCTGCGCCTAGCGGTTGCGTCTGGCTCAGCACCAGCCACACCAGCGCAGCGATCAAGGTGCCGAAGCCGAAGCCCGATTGAAGGAAGCCTGCGCCCTTCGGCCGCGCCTTGTTCGGCCAAGTCTCGGCGAGGAGCGCCACGCCGGTGCTCCATTCGCTGCCCATCGCGATCCCGGTGATGAAGCGAAGAAAGCAAAACAGCCAAAAGTTTCCCGCAAACGCGGTCAGGCCCGTAAAGATCGCATAGAAGAAGACCGAGAAGATCATCATCCGCTTGCGGCCGATGTAGTCGGCGAGTACGCCACCGATCAAGCCGCCGATTCCCCAGCCGAGGAGCGTCACGCTGATCGCGATGCCGGCCCACAGGGCACGGTTCGTGAGCTGGTCGGGCGTCAGCATCGAGTTCAGCACGAACGGCATGACGATGAACAGCGCATACGACTCGTAGCCGTCAAACACCCAGCCCAGGAAGCTGGCCGTCAGGATGCGCCAGTGCTGGCGATTCAAACCGCTGTACCAAGGCAGGTCGCCAGTGACGTCGTGCGCGATCGAACTCATTTCGTCTCCTCCTTAGTAGGTGCACGGGTCGATACGCGTTCGAGCCGGATGCGTCGACCGATCCGGGTCAGCCAGCCATGCCATGGTTGCTTGCGGGGAAAGTGCCACCGTCGA
>JAYVVB010000126.1:0-9465 GCA_043787455.1 Rhizobacter sp. | reverse complement strand
ACCGGCTCGGTGAAGGAATGAGCCCAAGGAGGGCGACATGAGCGATCCGAAGAAGAAGCCGCGCCGCGAGGCGAAGGACATGCGCAGCCAGCAATGGTTCGGCCGTCAGGATCGCGATGGCTTCGCCTACCGCAGCTGGATGAAGGGCAAGGGCCTGCCGCACGACCAGTTCGACGGCCGGCCGGTGATCGGCATCTGCAACACCTTCAGCGAGCTCACGCCCTGCAACTCGCATTTCAGGACGCTCGCCGAGCAGGTGAAGATCGGCGTCTACGAGGCCGGCGGCTTCCCGCTCGAGTTTCCGGTGATGTCGCTCGGCGAGACGCTGCTCAGGCCGACGGCGATGCTCTATCGCAATCTCGCGAGCATGGACGTCGAGGAATCGATCCGCGGCAATCCGCTCGACGGTGTCGTCCTGCTGATGGGCTGCGACAAGACGACGCCGTCGCTCGTCATGGGCGCGGCGAGCGCGAACCTGCCGACGATCGGCGTTTCGGGCGGGCCGATGCTCAACGGCAAGTGGCGCGGCCAGGAGCTCGGCTCGGGCACCGGCGTGTGGAGCATGAGCGAGCAGGTGCGCGCGGGCACGCTCAAGCTCGAGCAGTTCTTCGACGCCGAGAGCTGCATGCACCGCAGCCATGGCCACTGCATGACGATGGGCACGGCGAGCACGATGGCCTCGATGGTCGAGGCGCTGGGCCTCGGCCTGCCGGGCAACGCTGCCTACCCCGCGGTCGACGGGCGCAGGAACGTGCTCGCCCGCATGGCCGGCCGGCGCATCGTCAACATGGTCCACGAGGACCAGACGCTCTCCGACATCCTCACCCGCGAGGCCTTCGAGAATGCGATCGTCACGCTCGCGGCGATCGGCGGATCGACCAACGCCGTCATCCACCTGATCGCCATCGCCGGGCGCATCGGCGTCAAGCTGAACATCGACGACTTCGACCGGCTCGCGAGCGAGCTGCCGTGTCTCGTCAACCTGCAACCCTCGGGCACGCACCTGATGGAGGACTTCTGCTATGCCGGCGGCCTGCCGGTGGTGATGAAGGAGATCGCGTCGCTGCTCCATCTCGACGCGGTCACCGCCAACGGCCAGACGGTCGGCGCGAACATCGAGGGCGCAGAGAACTTCAACACCGAGGTGATCAAGCCGTTCAACGCGCCGTTCAAGGCCAGGGCGGGGATCGCCGTGCTGCGCGGCAACCTGGCGCCGCGCGGCGCGATCATCAAGCCGAGCGCGGCGACGACTTCGCTCATGGTCCACCGCGGCCGTGCCGTCGTCTTCGACACGATCGAGGAGTTCCACAGCACGATCGACGACGAGAGCCTCGACATCGACGAGACCTGCATCATGGTGCTGCGCAACTGCGGCCCCAAGGGCTACCCCGGCATGGCCGAGGTCGGCAACATGCCGCTGCCGCCCAAGGTGCTGCGAAAGGGCATCACCGACATGGTCCGCATCAGCGACGCGCGCATGAGCGGCACGGCCTACGGCACGGTCGTCCTGCACACCGCGCCCGAGGCGGCCGCCGGCGGACCGCTCGCGGCCGTGCGCACTGGCGACTTTATCGAGCTCGACGTGCCGAACCGGCGCCTGCACCTCGACATCTCGGACGCCGAGCTCGCCGAGCGCATGAAGGCGTGGAAAGCGCCGGCGCCACCGCTCGGCAGCGGCTACTGGAAGCTCTACGTCGACCACGTGCTCCAGGCCGACCAGGGCGTCGACCTCGATTTCCTCGTCGGTCGGCGCGACGCCTTCGTGCCGCGCGACAACCACTGACGCGCGCTGCTGACGATTTCCGACGCCAGGCGCGCAGAGGCGGGTCGATGATGACGGGGCCACCGACTGAGGAGTCAAACGCATGATCTCGAAACTCAGGACCCTGGCCGTGATCGCCGCGGCGACGGCATCAATCGCGACGATCTCGACGACCGCTCAGGCACGAGACGTGTACGTCCGCGTCGCACCGCCACCGCCGCGCACCGTGGTCGTCCCCGCCGCGCGGCCGGGCTATGTCTGGGCGCCGGGCTACTGGAACTGGCGCGGCAATCGCCACGTCTGGGCCAATGGCCACTGGGTGCGCGCGCGCCGGGGCTACGTCTACAGACAGCCGACCTGGGTCCAGGACGGCGACCGCTGGCGCTTCCGCCAGGGCGCCTGGGGTCGCGGCGACAACGACCGCGACGGCATTCCCAACCGTCTGGACAACCACCCCAACAACCCGCTCCGGCCCTGACGGAAAGCGGACTCGCGCTGCCTCAGAAGCGTGATCCGGGTTGCTTCAGGAACTCGATCTCCTCGGCCGTCGATTGGCGGCCGAGGATGGCGTTGCGGTGTGGAAATCGGCCGAAGCGTTCGATCACGGCGCGATGTTTGTGCGCGTAGTCGAGGTTCGATTGCTGCTCCGGGTCTTCCGCGACGAGCCGCGTGAACAGGCGCGCAGCTTCGTCCTGCACGCCCAAGCCCTCGGCGTGCTCGAAGGGCATGTAGACGAACGGGCGCATGAAGGTTGGCAGGGCTGCGTCGGCGCGCTCGCCGACCATGCGGCTCGCCGCCGCGAGCGCACGCGCATCGCCCGCGAAGGCCCGCACTGTGTCGCGAAAGGCGTTGCGCGTGAGCTGATCGAGGAGAAGGATCTCGGCCAGCGCCGAGCGGCCTTCGCTGCGCCAGCCGTCGAGCTCGCCGCGTAGCGCCTGCTCGATCGTCGCGCCGAAGCGGCGCCGCACCTCGGCATCGAAGGCCTCGTCTTTCGCGAACCAGGCCTTCTTCGCCCGGCCGTGGTCGGGATCGGTCGGCGCGCCGAACCAGAAGTCGAGCACCGATGACGCGTCGATCGATACCGGCGAGCTCATCGCGGCGCTGCCGATATCCGGACCGGTGTGATCTCGACCGAGCGCTCGCTGTCGGCGACGAAGATGACACCATCCTGGCGATTGACCTGGAGCCGCATGCCGCGCCGCGCGAGCGCCGCGAGCTCCCGGCTCTGCTCGAACGGAATCAGCCAGGCCTCGACGTTGCCGGCGCGAGCGACGCGGCTGCCGAGGCCGGCCCACCACACCGGCGCGCCGTGACTGAAGGCATATACGGTGACCTTGTCGGCGCGACCGCTCGCCTTCACCAGCCGGCGCTCCTCGGGCTGGCCGACCTCGATCCAGTGCAGGAGGCGCCCCGTCAAGTCCCTCTGCCAGAGCTCGGGTTCCTCGGGCTCCCACATGCCTTTGGCGAATTGGAGTGCGCCGCCGCGATCGTCGGCAGGCACGTTGAGGGCGAAGGCGAGCAGCCGGATCATCATCCGCTCGTCGGTCTCCGACGGGTGCCGCGCCAGCGTCACTATGTGATCGGCATAGAGCGACCGGTCGATGTCGGCGATCTGGAGTTCGGCCTTGAAGACGGTCGCTTTCTGGGCCACCCTGCGACTGTGCCACAGCGCGCGACAATCGAGCCCTTGCACGAAAGGCGACCGCGATGAGCATGAAGAAGTCCGATCTCGACAAGATGGCGGCCAAGAAGGTCGGCGGCCAGATGAAAGCCGCGGGCATCCCCGCCCGGTTCGGTCAGGGCGTCGCCGACGTCGTCGACCGACGCGAGCAGCGGCGCGTCGACGCCGCTGCCGGCCTCGTGCCCTTCGCCTGCAAGCTGCCGGCCGACCTCGCGGCGACCTTGCGCGAGAAGAGCGCGATGCACGACGGCGGCCTCAACGGCCTCGTCGCCGAGCTGCTGAAGAAGGCGCTCAAGTGAACAAGGAGCTGCTACCGACATGAGCAGCGAGCCCGCGTTCGACCTCTTCATCATCGGCGCTGGCAGCGGCGGCGTTCGCGCCGGGCGCATGGCGGCCATGCACGGCGCGCGCGTCGCCGTCGCCGAGGACGCCGCCCTCGGCGGCACCTGCGTCAACCTCGGCTGCATCCCGAAGAAGCTCTACAGCTTCGCCGCGCACTACGCCGACAGCTTCGAGGAGGCGCGCGGCTTCGGCTGGACCGTCGCGCCGCCGACCTTCGACTGGGCCACGCTGAAGGCCAACCGGGCCGAGGAGATATCGCGCCTCAACCGCATCTACGGTGAACTCCTTACCGACGCCGGCGCGACGATCCTGCGCGGACGCGCGCGCATCGTCGGCGCGCACGAGGTCGAAGTCGGCGGCGTCCGTCATCGTGCCGAGCGCATCGTCGTCGCGACCGGCGGCTGGCCCGTGCCGCCCGAGGTACCGGGCGGCGAGCGGGCGATCAGCTCGAACGAGATCTTCGACCTCGAGCGCTTTCCACGTCGTCTCGTCGTCGTCGGTGGCGGCTACATCGCGTGCGAGTTCGCGTCGATCTTCAACGGCCTTGGCGCCGAGGTGACGCAGCTCTACCGCGGCGAGCAGATCTTGCGCGGCTTCGACGACGACATCCGCCACTTCGTCTCTGGCGAGATGAAGAAGAAGGGCGTCGACGTGCGCGTCGGCACCATCGTCGCCGCGCTCGAGGCCGGCAGCGACGAGACGACGACGCGCGTCGTCCTCGGCGACGGCAACGTTCTCGAGGTCGATACCGTGCTCTACGCGACCGGCCGCGCGCCGAACACCGCCGGCCTCGGCCTCGAGGCGATCGGCGTTGAGCTCGACCGCAACGGCGCGGTCGTTGTCGACGAGCGCTATCGCACGAACGTCGAAAGCGTCTACGCCGTCGGCGACGTCATCGACCGCGTCCAACTCACGCCCGTCGCGCTCGCCGAGGCGATGGCCCTCGTCGACGATCTCTTCGGCGGCGCCGAGCGCCGGGTCGATTACCTGCACATCCCGACGGCGGTGTTCACGCACCCGAGCATCGGCACGATCGGCCTGTCGGAGAGCGACGCGCGCGCGCGCTTCGAGAAGATCCGGGTCTATCGCACCGAGTTCAAGGCGCTGCGCCACACGCTCTCGAAGAGCAGCGAGCGGACGCTGATGAAGCTCGTCGTCGACGATGCCAACGATCGCGTCGTCGGCCTGCACATGGTGGGTGCCGATGCGGGCGAGACGATCCAGGGCTTCGCGGTCGCGATGAAGGCCGGCGCCACCAAGGCCGTGTTCGACGCGACGCTCGGCATTCACCCGACAGTCGCCGAGGAGTTCGTGACGATGAGACAGCCCGTGGTGGCATGATTCCGTCATGGAATTCACGCCTGATTTCACCAGCGTTTCGCCCTGGCGCCGTCGCATTCGACCGCTCGCCGGAGCCGCCTTGGCCGTCGCGGCGACGGTGCTGCTGCCGCCCGCCGCGGTTGCCGCCGACAAGGCCCGAGCCGCCTCGGCGCCGCCCGCCAAGACCGCCGTCCTGAGCCCGGCCCAGCTGAAGCAATGCCTGTCGCAGAAAGACGGCCTGCGCCAGAGAAACGACGCCCTGCTCAAGTCCAA
This sequence comes from Rhizobacter sp., assembly GCA_043787455.1. Taxonomy (GTDB): domain Bacteria; phylum Pseudomonadota; class Gammaproteobacteria; order Burkholderiales; family Burkholderiaceae_C; genus Schlegelella_A. Next base: position 4,087 of record JAYVVB010000126.1, on the reverse strand, counting down.
GGCGGACCTCGTCGCCGCCAAGGCCGAGATCGATCGCACCGGCGCCGAGAGCGCCGACGCGCAGGCGACGCTCGACCGGACGAAGAAGGACATGGTCGACGCGTTCAACGAGAAGATCGTCGCGCGCAATGCGCTGATCGACAACTACCAGGCCAAGGCTGCGACCTACAACAAGGAGGTCGAGGGCATCCAGGCGACGCAGGAAAGCTATGCGACGGCGTGCAGCAACCGGCGCTACGACGACCGCGATTTGTCCGACATCCAGCGCAAGAAATGACGAATCCGCTGCTTGCTCCCTGGAACGGGCCGTTCGGTCTGCCACCGTTCGAGGAGGTCCGCGCCGAGCACTTCGCTCCCGCGCTCGAGGAGGCGATGCGGCAACACCTCGCCGACATCGAAGCCATCGCCAAACGCACGGCGCCGCCGACGTTCGAGAACACGATCGCTGCGCTCGACTGCTCCGGCCGCCTCTTCGGTCGTATCTGTGCTCTGTTCTGGAACCTCACGTCGAGCGAGACCTCGCCCGCGCTGCAGGCGGTCGAGCGCGATATGGCGCCGATCCTGGCCGCGCACGACAGCCTTGTCTACAACCACGCGGCCCTGTTCGTCCGCGTCGATGCGCTGTTCGCGGCGCGCGAGGGGTTGGGCCTAAGCGACGAGCAGCGGCGCTCGCTCGAGCGTTTCCACCTCGATTTCGTCCGCGCCGGCGCCAAGCTCGCTCGGGCCGAGCAGGCGCGCCATGCCGAGGTCATGCAGCGCCTGGCCGAGCTTACGACCCGCTTCGGCCAGAACGTCCTCGCCGACGAATCGGCGTTCCAGCTCCTGCTCGAGAGCGAGGCCGACCTCGCCGGCTTGCCGCCTTTCGTTCGCGCTGCCGCGTCGCAGGCCGCGCTCGAGCGCGGCCTCGAAGGGGCGGCGGTGATCACGCTGTCGCGCTCGCACATCGCTCCGTTCCTTACGTTCTCGGAACGCCGCGACCTGCGCGAGGCGGCGTGGCGCGCGCTGACGTCGCGGGGCGAGCATCCCGGCGCCAGCGACAACCGCGGCGTCGCCGGCGAGATCCTCGCCTTGCGCCTCGAGCAGGCGTGCCTGCACGGCTATGCCAGCTATGCGGACTTCGCCCTCAGCGACACGATGGCGCAGAGCCAGGCCGCGGTGACGACGTTGCTCGAGCGGGTCTGGGGTCCAGCAAAGGCGCGGCTCGAGGCAGAGCGCGTCGCCCTCACCGCGCTCGCCCTGTCGCGCGGCGAGGCCGCGGTCATCGAGCCGTGGGACTGGCGCTTCTACGCCGAGAAGGTGCGCCAGATTCGCTTCGATCTCGACGAAGCCGAGATCAAGCCCTACTTCCCGCTCGAGCGGATGATCGAGGCTGCGTTCGATTGCGCTTCGCGGTTGTTCGGCCTCGCCTTCGTGGAGCGTCCCGAGATCCGCGTCTATCACGCCGACGTTCGTGTCTACGAAGTGCGCGACGCCGCGGCCAGGACGATTGGCGTCTTCCTCCACGACAACTTCGCCCGGCCGAGCAAGCGCAGCGGCGCGTGGATGAGCTCGTACCGCAGGCAGTCGAGGAACGGCGGCGAGGGCGCGGGGCCGATCCTGCCGATCATCGTCAACAACAACAACTTCGCGAAGGCCGCGAAGGGCGCGCCGACGCTGCTCAGCTTCGACGATGCGCGCACGCTCTTTCACGAGTTCGGTCATGGCCTGCACGGCCTGCTCTCGAACGTCACCTACGAGCGTCTGTCGGGCACGAGCGTGCTGCGCGACTTCGTCGAGCTGCCGTCGCAGATCTTCGAGCACTGGATCCTGCAGCCCGAGGTGCTGAAGCGCCACGCGCGCCACCATGAGACCGACGCGCCGATTCCCGACGCGCTCATCGCCAGGCTGCACGAGGCACGGCATTTCAATCAGGGCTTCGAGACCGTGCGCTACGCGGCATCGGCCCTCGTCGACATGGCGGCGCACGCGCGCACCGAGAGCACGCCGATCGACGTCGTCGCCTTCGAGCGCGAGCAATGGCAGCGCCTCGGCCTGCCGCCCGGCGTCGGCGTCAACCACCGGCTCACCCACTTCCAGCACCTGTTCTCGGGCTCGTCGTATGCCGCCGGCTACTACGTGTACCTGTGGGCCGAGGTGCTCGATGCCGATGGCTTCGAGGCTTTCGTCGAGGCCGGCAATCCGTTCGATCCGGAAGTCGCGCGCCGTCTGGCGCGCTTCATCTATTCGTCGGGCAACTCGATCGAGCCGGGCGCGGCGTACCGGGCCTTTCGTGGACGCGGGCCGACGCCCGAGCCGATGCTGCGCCAGCGCGGCCTGCTCGAGCCGGTGAGCTAGAGCTTCACTCGCCCGAGACGCCCTGGGCGTGATCGGCGCGTTCGTGCTGCGGCGCCTCTCCCGGGAAGAAGCGCTGCAGTGCGGTGATGAAGACGCCGAAGTCGATCGGTTTGGTCCAGTAGTCGGCGAAGCCCGCGGCGAGACCGCGATCGATGTCTTCGCGCATGGCGTTGGCCGAGAGGGCGACGCATGGAATCGATTGCGTCGCCGGCTCGGCTCTGAGGCGGCGCAGCACTTCGTAGCCGTCGAAGTCGGGCAGCTGCAGGTCGACGAGTACCAGGTCCGGCCGAAAACTTGCCGCCCGCGCGACGCCGCCGGCGCCGGTCGCTTCGGAGACGATCGTGAGGCCGCCCAGGCTCTTCACGAGCTCCTCGACGAGGAGGACGTTGACGTGGTTGTCCTCGATGTAGAGGATCTTGCCGTCGACGGCGGCAATGCGGGCGTTCGACAGCGGCGCGTGCGACGGCGTCCCGGCCGATGCCGCGGCGAACGCCGGCGGCGCCGTGGCGACAGCCAGCGCGACCTCGAACGACGTACCGCGGCCCGGCTCGCTCGCGACCGCGATCCGGCCGCCCATGCCGTCGACGAGGGTCTTGACGATCGTCAGGCCGATGCCGGTGCCCTCGATCCCTTCGTGCTCGACGCCGAAGCGGTTGAACGGCTCGAACAGCTCGGCGATCTGCGTCTCGGTGAGGCCGCGGCCGGTGTCGCGCACCGCGAGCCTCGCCTCGTCGCCGTCGGCCCAGGTCTCGACGATCACGCGACCGCCGCGCCGGTTGTACTTGATGGCGTTCGAGAGCAGGTTGATGAGCACCTGCCTGAGCCGCGTCGGATCGGCGAGTGCGACGCCTTCGGCGCGCTGCGTCTCGAGCACGACCTCGTGCTGCGCGGCGAGTGATTGCAGGAGCGGCAGCGACTGGCGCACGAGCACGCGGAGATCGACCGGCTGGAGCGAGAGCTTGATCTCGCCCGCCTCGAGCCCGGACAGGTCGAGCACGTCGTTGATCAGCGAGAGCAGATGGTCGCCCGCGGCGCGGACGTGCTCGAGCTTTGCGAGCTGGTCAGCCTGCCCCGATTGCCGTGCCTCGATCTGCAGCAGCTGGGTGAAGCCGAGCACCGCGTTGAGGGGAGTGCGCAGCTCGTGGCTCATGCGAGAGAGGAACTGCGACTTGGCCTGGATGCCGCGCTCGGCGAGCGCCGCCTGCTGGCGCGCCATCTCGGCGTTCTTGCTCTCGGTGATGTCCCAGTTGACACCGACGCGGCGCGCCGGGCGGCCGGCGTCGTCGAGCATGGCCGCCTAGCGCGAGGCGAGCCAGCGGTAGCTGCCGTCGGGCAGGCGGACGCGGAATTCGTACGCCGCCGGAAGCTGCGCCTCGGGCGGTTCGGCGAGCGAGTCGAGGACCACGCCGAGGTCGTCGGGATGGACCAGCGCGAGGCGATCCTCGCGGCTCGGCGCGCGAACCCCCGGGTCGAGCCCGCGCAGCTGGAACATCTGCGCATCCCAGTGCTCGGCGCCGCCGGGGTCGCTTTCCCAGGTGCCGATGCCGGCGTGACGCGTGATCAGCGCCGCGCGCTGGCTGGCCTCGCGCAGCGCGTCGAGGGCGCGGTGGTGCTCGGTCACATCCATCGCGACGCCGAGGATCCGGCGCTGGTGGGTGTAGATGCGGTCGACGTCGCAACGCATCACGATCCAGCGCACGCTGCCATCGCGGCGCAGGGCCCGGAACTCGATCTCGAACGGTCCGTCGCCGTT
>JAYVVB010000125.1:0-2528 GCA_043787455.1 Rhizobacter sp. | reverse complement strand
GCGCTGGAGGCGGGCAGGCGACTGCTCGAGGCCACGGCCAGCCATATCGACCTCGCCATCCTGCGCTGCTCCAGCGCCGAGGCTCACGCCATCGCGGGATCGAGCGACGCTGCAACCGCAGAGCTTCGCGAAGCCCTCGATGCGCAGCGTCAGCTCGGCGACGCCACTGAAATGGATCTCACGCGCGCCGTCGAGCGCGCGAAAATAGCGGTCGCCTTCGACCCGTGATCGACACGGGCTTGCTCACTCGTTGATCACGAACGGATCTTCGTCGCGACAAGGGCCCGCGTCCTTCGTGAGGATGTGAAGGTCGTACTTGGCGGGATGATCCGGATCAGCCTTGGACCGCTTGTCCTTCCATTCGAAGTCCTGGTTGCCCGGCCGTGGGTTCTCGAACTCGGTGTTGCCCTTAAAGTCGACGCCGTTCGAGGCGAACTTGGCGCCGCTCGCCGATCCCGAGGCCACCAGGGTCCAGGTGATCTTCGTGTTCTGCTTGCAGACGTGGAGCTCCTCGGGGGTCGTCGTCGGCTTGACACCGCAAGCGGAAATCTCCACCTTGATGCTGCACTTCGTTCCGCCGGAGTCGCAATAACCCGCTGCAATGTCGGCATCGCAGTTCTTCGACAGGATCTCTTCTTTCTTGCTGCAGGCGGCCGCAAGAACGAGCACCGCGACGGCGCACATGGCGATTCGGAAATTCTTCAAGGTGCCTCCTCGTCGCAGCGGCGAAGTGAAGAGCATCTCGCTCGCTGCGATGCGGCACGTTAGACGCCGCCTGGACCGGCGTCAAGCTGAACGTCATCCATCATGAGTAGGGGGCAGGCATCGCGCGCTGCCACGCGACCGGAGACGCCGAGGAACTCAGGCGGTCAGGCGGTTACTGAAGCCGCCCGTGACACTGCTTGTACTTCTTCCCGCTCCCGCAAGGACAAGGGTCGTTGCGCCCGACCTTCGGCACCGCCCCCGGCACCGCCGCGCGTGACGACGCCATCGCCGCGGCCACGGCGCCCATCGCCGCCTCGGCCGCCTGCGCGGTCTCGTCGCCACGCTCCTCGGAGACGCTGCCGTCGTCGTTGGGGTGGGTGTAGGTGACGTTGCTGAACTGCTCGGCGCGCTCCTCGATGGCCATGGCGGCCTGGCGCACTTCCTCTTCAGACTGGATGCGAACGCTCATCAGGATGCGCGTCACGTCCATCTTGACGACGTCGAGCATCTGCGAGAAGAGCTCGAAGGCCTCGCGCTTGTATTCCTGCTTCGGATTCTTCTGCGCGTAGCCGCGCAGGTGGATGCCCTGGCGCAGGTAGTCGAGCGCGGCAAGGTGCTCGCGCCAGTGCTGGTCGATCGACTGCAGCAGGATCATCCGCATGAAGGGCGTGAACTGCTCGAGGCCGACGCGCTCGACCTTGCCGTCGAACACCTGGTCGGCCGTCTGCTGCACCTTCTCGACGACGTCCTCGTCGGTCACGGAGTCGCTCTTGTCGACCATCGCCGCGAGCGGCACGTCGAGCTGCCATTCGTCCTTCAGCACCTTCTCAAGCGCCGGCAGGTCCCACTGCTCCTCGACGCTCTCAACGGGCACGAAGGTGCGCACGACGTCTTCCATCGTGCTCTTGCGCAGGTTCTGGATCTGCGCCTGCAGGCTCGGCGCCTCGAGGATGTCGTTCCTCTGCTGGTAGATGACCTTGCGCTGGTCGTTGGCGACGTCGTCGTACTCGAGCAACTGCTTGCGCACATCGAAGTTGCGCGCCTCGACCTTCCTCTGCGCGCCCTCGATCGAGCGCGTGACGATGCCAGCCTCGATCGCCTCGCCGTCGGGCATCTTCAGCCGCTCCATGATGGCGCGCACGCGGTCACCGGCGAAGATGCGCATCAGCGAATCGTCGAGGCTCAGGTAGAAGCGCGACGAGCCCGGGTCGCCCTGGCGGCCGGAGCGGCCGCGCAGCTGGTTGTCGATGCGGCGTGACTCGTGGCGCTCGGTGGCGATGATGCGCAGGCCTCCCTGCTTCACCACCGCCTCGTGCAGGCCCTGCCATTCGTCGGCGAGCTTCCTGGCGCGGGCGAGCTTGTCCTCGGGATCGATCGACTCGTCGGCGTCGATGATCTTCACCTGGTTCTCGACGTTGCCGCCGAGGACGATGTCGGTGCCGCGGCCGGCCATGTTGGTCGCGATCGTGATCACGCCGGGTCGCCCGGCCTGGGCGACAATGCCGGCTTCCATCGCGTGCTGCTTGGCGTTGAGCACCTGGTGCGGGAGCTTGGTCTTTTGCAGCAGGCCCGAGATCAGCTCGGAGTTCTCGATCGACGTCGTGCCGACCAGCACCGGCTGACCACGCGTGTGGCAGCTGCGGATGTCCTCGATCACGGCCTCGAACTTCTCGCGGCTGGTCTTGTAGACCAGGTCGAGCTCGTCCTTGCGCACGGTCGGCAGGTTCGGCGGGATCACGACCGTCTCGAGGCCGTAGATCTCCTGGAACTCGTAGGCCTCGGTGTCGGCCGTGCCGGTCATGCCCGAGAGCTTGCCGTACATG
>JAYVVB010000124.1:0-5169 GCA_043787455.1 Rhizobacter sp. | reverse complement strand
CGAACCCTGGCGCGCATCGACCACCATGACGACAACGGCCTGCTGCTGCAAACGAGCGTCTCCGGCGTGCTCGTCCCGATCACGGCCCGCAGCGCAGCGGCCGCGTTCCTCAGGATCCCGTGGCTGACGCTCTCGATCGTGCTGCGCATCCACTGGCAGGCCGTCAGGCTCTGGTGCAAGCGCGTGCCCCTGGTCGCGCGGCCCGCGCCGCCGGCTTCTTCGCCGACGCGCTGAGTCCGCCTTCTTTCAGACTCCTTAACTTCAGCCACCCATGACCGCGATCACCCGAACCTCCGGAGCCGCCCTCGCGCCCACCGCGCCGGCGGCAGCCCGTGCCGTCCTGGCGATGATGAGCAAGCTCCGCCACGGCTCGCTCGACGTGCGCCTGCCCGATGGCGAGTCGATGCATTTCGGCAGCACCGCAGAGGGCGAGCCGCGCGCCGCGATCACGCTGCGCAACTGGAAGGTCTGCGCCGCGGCCGTGCGCTCGGGCGACATCGGCTTCGCCGAGACCTACATCGCGGGCGACTGGACGACGCCCGACCTGGCCGCGCTCCTCACCCTCTTCACCACCAACCGCGACGACGTCGAAGACATCGTCTACGGCACGTGGTGGGGCTCGCTCCTGTACCGTGTCAAGCATCTGCTGCGGCGCAATTCGAAGAGCGGATCGAAGCGCAACGTCCACGCCCACTACGACCTCGGCAACGACTTCTACCGCCTCTGGCTCGATCCGACGATGAACTACAGCAGCGCCTGGTTCGAAGGCGACCGCGGCGCCGATCTCGCGCTGGCACAGCTCGCCAAGTCGCGGCGCGCGCTGACGGCCTGCGACGTCGGCGCGGGCGATCGCGTGCTCGAGATCGGCTGCGGCTGGGGCGCGCTCGCCGAGCTCGGCGCAAGCGAGTTCGGTGCCGAGATGACGGGCGTGACCCTCTCGACCGAGCAACTCGCCTGGGCGCGCGAGCGCCTGGCCAGCGCCGGCCTCGACGCCGACCTGCGCCTGCAGGATTACCGCGAGATTGACGACCCGCCGTTCGACGCCGTCGTCTCGATCGAGATGTTCGAGGCGGTCGGACGCCGCTACTGGCCCGCGTTCTTCGCCACCCTTCGCTCGCGGCTCAAGCCGGGCGGCAAGGCCTGCATCCAGAGCATCACGATTCGCGACGTGCTGTTCGAGCGCTACGTCCGCTCGACCGACTTCATCCAGCAGTACATCTTCCCTGGCGGCCTGCTGCCGAGCCGGAGCGTCTTTCGGGCCGCGGCGCTTGACGCCGGCCTCGAGGTCACAGACGAGCTCGCCTTCGGCGCCGACTACGCCGAGACCTTGCGCCGCTGGCGCGAGCGCTTCCTGGCCCAGGACGGCGCCGTGCGGGCGCTCGGCTTCGACACCGCCTTCATGCGCACCTGGGAGTTCTATCTCGCCTACTGCGAGGCCGCGTTCGCAACCGGCAACACCGACGTCGTCCAGTTCACCTTGCGTCGAGCCTGAGCCGCCGCGCTCACGGCGCGGCGATCTCAGCGAAAGGTCACAGAGACCGGCAAGGCGCCCGGCAGGCCCTCGTAGCGCACGACGACCTTCTGGCCCGCCTTGGGCGGCAGGAGCGGCGAGAACGAGCCCAGACTGATCCACTGCCCGGGCTCCATCGCCAGGCCTTTCGCGGCGAGCGCGCCGGCGAGCCAGACGACGGCGTTGAGCGGATGCTCGAGGATGTCGCTGCCCTTGCCGCGCGAGAGTTCGAGGCCGTTGCCGTCGCTCATCACGACCGTCATATCGCGCAAGGCGTCGAGCATCGCGTAGCGCTCGGCGCGAAAGAGCGGCGCGATGATCGGCTGGCCGGCGACGCCCAGGCGCGCGCCGACGTTGATCGCGCTGATGGCGTTGCTGTTCAGCGTTGCCGGATTGGCGACGACCAGATCAGGGAGCTCGATGAACGGAATGATCTGGTCGATCGTCTCGAGCACGTCCATCGGTGTCTTGGCGCCGTTGATCGCGGCGCTGCGCACCCGCACCAGCATGTCGGCCTCGAACAGCGGACGCGTGCCGAACGCCGCGTCGACGGTGGCGCCGTCGTCGAGGATCATGCCGTCGTAGAGCACCCCCCACACCGGCTTGTCGGCACCGAAGCGCTTTTGCACCGCCGGGTTCGTGAGCCCGGCCTTGTAGCCGACGACGCGGCCGTACTGGAGCGCGAGCAGGGCGTTGAACTTGGCGCGGCTGCACGCGCCGTCCGCCTCGCTCGTGATCGCCGGCAAGGTCGCGGGTGCTTTCTGGGCGAAGCGGTCGAAGAGCTCCGCGGCCTCGCTGTCGGTGAGGCACGCGGCGTGGACCGCGCCTCCTGCGACGAGCGCCAGCGCCGCCAACGTACGACATGCCTTCATCGCGCTTTCCTCCGAATCTTGTCGAAGGATTGTGCTACCTGAGCCAGCCCTTCTTGCGGAAGTAGATGAAGGGCGCGGCCACGGACGCGATCATCAGCGCGATCGCGTACGGATAGCCGAGATGCCAGTCGAGCTCGGGCATCGACTTGAAGTTCATGCCGTAGATGCTCGCGATCAGCGTCGGCGGCAGCAGCGCCACGCTTGCGACCGAGAAGAGCTTGATGATCTTGTTCTGGTTGATGTTGATGAAGCCGACGGTGGCGTTCATCAGGAAGTTGATCTTGTCGAAGAGGAAGGTCGTGTGGCTGTCGAGCGAGTCGATGTCGCGCAGGATCTGACGCGCCTCCTCGAACTGCTCGGCGCCGAGCATGCGGCTGCGCATCATGAAGCTCACGGCGCGGCGCGTGTCCATGACGTTTCGTCGGACGCGCCCGTTCAGGTCCTCTTGCCTGGCAATCGCCGACAGCGCCTCGCCGGCTGCCTGGTCGTTGACGTCCTGGCGCAACACCCGCGCGCTCACTGCCTCGAGGTGGTCGTAGATGCCCTCGAGCGCGTCGGCGGAGTATTCGGCGTCGGCGTCGTAGAGCTTGAGCAGCACGTCCTTCGCGTCGTCGATCAGCGCCGGAATGCGGCGGGCGCGCAGGCGCAGCAGGCGGAACACGGGCAGGTCCTCGGCGTGCACCGAGAACAGGATGTTTCGGAACAGGATGAAGGCGACGCGCACGTTGCGCGGCGTCTCGCCGTCGTCGATCAGGAAGTCGGAGCGGATGTGCAGCTCGCCGTTGTCCTCTTCGTAGAAGCGAGCCGATTCCTCGAGGTCGTCGTCGACGGCGTCGCTGGGGATGGTGACGCCGAAGCGTTCGACGATCCAGCCTTTTTCCTCGTCGGTCGGCGCGTCGAGGTCGACCCAGACCGGCTGCACGTGGGCCAGCGCCGCATGGCTTTCGATCTCTTCCTGAAACAGCCGGCCGTTGGCCAGCGTAAACACGTTCAGCATGTGCGCTCCGGCGAGCAGGATCCGCTGCCGAAGCGGACGGTTACCCAGGTAAGAAGATGTCCAAGGACGCGAGTGGGAGATGGGGTGACGAAATTATCGCATCGGCGATGCATCACCTCGAACGGTGCGCCGTTCGGCTCACGCCGGGGGCTAGACTGGCCCCGCGATTGCAACGACCCTTGTCACGAAGCAGGCTTCTACCGGGAGCGCCGCAACGCCTCTGCTACCGTGCTCTGCCGTTCTCCGAAAGGATCTCTTCATGAATCTGACGATCAGCGGTCATCATCTCGAAGTCACGCCGGCCCTCAGGGAGTATGTGCTTACCAAGCTGGACCGCGTGACGCGCCACTTCGATCAGGTGGTCGACATCACGGTGCTGCTGTGCGTCGAGAAGCTGAGCGAGAAGGAACGGCGCCAGAGAGCTGAAGTGACGCTGCACGTCAAGGGAAAGGATCTCTTCGCCGAATGCTCGGCCGAGGACCTCTACGCGGCGATCGATCTGCTCATGGACAAGCTCGACCGCCAGGTCGTCAGGCACAAGGACAAGGTGCAGAACCACCACCACGAATCGCCCAAGCGCACCGACGCGACCCTCAACTGAGGTGACCGGCGGCGCGGTGTTGCCGCGGCGCAGCAACTTTCGTCTCCTCCGTCACGGCAAACGCCCCCAACCCGGGCGAGGGGTGAGCGAGCGGCCCATAATTCATCGCATTGTCATTTCGACCGGGCGCGGCGTCTCCCGGCGGCTGTTTTCATGAATCGTCTCGCTGCCATCCTGCCCGCCGACGACGTGCTGGTCGATGTCGACGCCACGAGCAAGAAGCGCGTCTTCGAGCAAGCCGGTCTGCTGTTCGAGAACCAGCACGCGATCGCCCGTGCCACGGTGACGGACAACCTGTTCGCGCGCGAGCGCCTGGGCTCCACGGGCCTGGGTCACGGCGTCGCCATTCCCCACGGCCGCATCAAGGGGCTGAAGAATCCGCTCGCCGCGGTCCTTCGGGTGCGCGATCCGATCGCTTTCGATGCGCCCGACGACGAGCCCGTCGCCCTCCTCATCTTCCTGCTCGTGCCCGAGGCGGCGACGCAACGTCATCTCGAGATCCTCTCCGAGATCGCAGAGATGCTTTCCGACCGCGACCTGCGCGAGCGGCTGAAAACCGAAAGCGATGCCGCCGCCGTGCACCGGCTGATCGCCGCCTGGGAGCCCTTGCGCTCGGTCGCGTGAAGCCGACCGTGATCAGCGCTGAAGCGCTGTTCGAGGAATTCCGCCCCACCCTGCACTGGGAATGGATCGCAGGGCACGCCCATCCCGAGCGCCACTTCGATGAAGCCGCGGTGCGCGATGCGCGCTCGGCCGCCGACCTGGTCGGCTACCTGAACTACATCCACCCCAACCGGGTGCAGATCGTCGGCAAGCGCGAGATCGCTTACCTGAAGGACGATTCGGACGAGGTCGCCGAGCGGCGCATCTCGCGCATCGTCACCCTCGACCCGCCGGTACTGATCGTCGCCGACGGCCAGGTTCCGCCGGATCGCCTCGTCGCGCTCTGCGATCGCGCCGACATTCCGCTCTTCGTCACCGCAGAGTCGGCGGGCCACGTCATCGACGTCGTGCGCGGCTACCTTGGACAACACTTCGCCGAGCGGACGACGCGACATGGCGTGTTCATGGACATCCTCGGCCTCGGCGTGCTGCTCACCGGCGAGTCGGGGCTCGGCAAGAGCGAGCTCGGCCTCGAGCTGATCTCGCGCGGCCATGGCCTGGTGGCCGACGACGCCGTCGACATCTA